>DSDZ01000059.1 GCA_011048475.1 Bacteroides sp.
AAACACATCCAGAACTGTTCCTGCAAGCCTTCCCTTCCGGATCCCCTCCAGGAGTGCGGACTCGTCGACCACCTCACCCCGGGAGGTATTGACCAGGATGGTTCCCTTTCTGACCCGTTCCATAAAACGCCTGTCGACCATCCCCGCGGTATTGTCCCTGCCTCCCCGGTTCAGGGGCACATGCAGGGTGATGATATCGGCCTCTTCCAGGAGCCGGTCCAGTCCGGTGAACTGCGCTCCCCCTTCGGCACGCTGCCTGGGGGGATCGTTCAACAGCACGTTCACCCCCAGGGCTTCTGCAGCCTCTGCCACCAGGCTCCCCACATGTCCCACTCCCACCACACCCAGTGTCAGGTCCCTCAGATCAAATCCCATCCTGAGCGCCAGGTGGAGAAGCACCGACACCATGTATTGCTGCACGGAGGACGCGTTGCAGCCCGGTGCATTGGTCCACCTGATCCCTGCCTTGCGGCAATATTCCGTGTCGATGTGATCAAAACCGATGGTGGCCGAGGCGATCATCCGGATACCGGTATGCTCCAGAAGGGTCCGGTCGCACCGGGTTCGCGTCCTCGTGATCAGGCATTCCGCATCTTTCAGATCCGGTTGCCTGATTTCGCTCCCCGGCAGGTACGACACCTTCGCCACTTCTTCAAAAGCGCCCCTCAGGAACGGGATCCGGTCATCTGCCACGATCCGGATCATCCGCGGGCAAATTTATCCTTCCAGGACCAGAGTCCCAGGGCAGGATTGGACACGAAATAAATCTCCTCCCCGTCTGCCAGTCGGTTATATCCCTCCTCCAATTTAGCGGGATTGTACCGGGATATCATTTCGCCAAGATCCGCATACTGGTAATTCACCGATTCAATCTCTTCCTTTGAAAGGTGACCCGGGCAGTAGGTGACCCCGAACCTCCCCTCCGAAGAACCATGGATCAGGTGTGCCGCGGCACTCAGGTTCTGCCTCAGTTCTTCATGGTGTTCCACCGCATCCAGGATCTCCGGTGTGGTTTTGTACCCGTATTTCCTGATGAGCCTGTCAATCTCCCTGTCCTCCCCGAATTCCTTGAGTCCGGGTGCCAGTACCAGCAGTTCTCCCCCTCCGGCCAGTGCCATCCGGGTCCTGTAGATGCTTTTGTTCCCGAGCCACGTGCTTCTGAATTCTTCGGGCTCGAGGTACACCACGATCTTTTCCAGGGGTTTGTCCAGCATCACAAAATTTACCTCCAGGGAGAGTTCAGACGCCCTGAGGAAACACTGTGCATCGTCCCCGATAAACAGACCCCGGACGACCAGGCGGCCCGACCGGTCCCTGCCCACGACGGTCAGGACATACAGCAACGGCAGATCGGACGTAAAATGTCCGGAGGCATAATTGAGCACTTTTCTCACAGGTGTGTCGGCCCGTCCCATGATCCGTTCCAGTCCGTATGCAGCCCCCAGGAAATGACTCTTGTTGATCCCCTCAGGGCCCCCGGTCCCCACAAAAATATTCTTGTTGTAGTTTGCCATTCCGGCCACTTCGTGGGGGACCACCTGACCGACGGATACGATCAGGTCATGTCCCCCCTTTACGATCATGGTATTCAGCTGTGCGGGCCAGCTGTAGGAGACCATTCCCTCGGATACCTCTTTCAGAAAGCTTCCCGGCACCTCACCCACGGTGACCACATCATTCCTCCAGTCATGCACCCGGAACAGGGAAACCGGCACGTCCGGGAACATTCTGTGAATCTCCGGCTCGGTCATGGGTTCATGGGTGCCGATGGCGGGCAGGATGTCGGTGAGCTTCTCTCCGTAGTATTCATGGACAAACCGTGTGATCAGCCCGGCCCTGCTGTAAAATCTTGTGATATCCGGCGGGATGGCAAGCACCCTGTTCCGGCGGCCCGCTTTGTCAAGAGCCCGGAATAATCCCTCCCTGATCTCCCCGTCGGTCAGGGCCACCTCTGGCCCGCCCTTTTCAAAATAGATCATCTGTACATTGTTTTGGTAAGCTTACATGGTTACAATCCATGGCCTTCAATCCCCTATACTCCTCCGTATGCGCTGTATCCTCCGTCCACCGGGATGCATATTCCGGTAATGAACCGGCTCATATCCGAAAGCAGGTAGAGGACGGTCCCGTTGAGATCGTCAGGATCCCCGAACACCCCCATTGGCGTACTGGCGATGATCTTTTCTCCCCGTGGGGTCAGTTTGCCGGTTTTCTCGTCCAGCAGGAGGAACCTGTTCTGACTGGTCAGGAAAAAACCGGGTGCAATCGCGTTCACCCGCACGCCAACCTTGGCTAAATGCACCGCTAGCCACTGGGTAAAATTGTTGATGGATGCTTTCGCGGCCGAATATGCCGGGATCTTCGTCAGCGGTCTGAAGGCGTTCATGGAAGAGATATTCAGCACCACCCCGCTCTGCCGGGTGGCCATCTCCCGGGTAAATACGAGGGTGGGCAGCAGCGTTCCCGTAAAATTCAGGTCAAACACTTTACGGAAACCATCCAGCTCAAGCCCGAAAAATCCTTCGTCCATCCGGTTCAGGTCCTCTTCGGTGATCTGTTCCAGCCGGGTGGTGGCACTGGGCGAATTTCCGCCCGCTCCGTTGATCAGGATGTCCACCCTGCCCGCCTCCCGTAGAATCTTTTCCCGCACCGCCTCGAGAGATCCCCTGTCCAGTACATCGGCTTTGTATCCGAAAGCATCCACACCGGTCTCTGAGCGGATCTCTTCCGCAAGGCGGGAGGCCGCCTCTTCGTTGATATCCAGGATGACGGTGACCACCCCCGCCGAGGCCAGTCCCCGCGCTATCGATGATCCAAGCACACCCCCGCCGCCGGTGATCACACAGATCTTGTCTTTCAGGTCTACGAATGATAATTGTTCCATGTCAGTGTTGTGATTTGGGTTCGTAAAATGCCAGGTTTTCCCTGGTAATGATATCGATGGGAAGAAACTGCTTCCGCTCGGGCTCCCGGTTAAAGGCAACCAGGTTAAACAGCGATGTAAGTCCCCTGAATGCCTGTTCTTCAGGCCTCTGGGAAATCAGAAAATCGATGTAATCCCTTTTCAGATATTCGATGCTCTCCGGGAGCAGGTCGTATCCCACCAGCCGGATGTTCATAATGCCGCGGGAGGCCAGGTACCCGGCAACCAGGTGGACCCGGGAATTGGTCACAAAGATCCCCGCAATTTCATACCTTGCAAATGCCTCCTCCAGCCGCTCCTCCAGCTCGTGATCACCTGCTCCGTTCAGATCAATGGTGAGAAGATGGTCCGGCCGGCCGCCATGTTCCTCAAAAAAACTCCTGAATCCTTTTTCACGCTGGATGATATGGGCATAATGATCCTTCCGTGCAGAAAGGTTCATGATGAGCACATCCTTCCCGGGCAGCATCCCGTAATCGATGAGCCTGGCTGCCACCATTCCGCTGTGAAAGGCATCCTGACCCACAAAACTCCTGACGGCCGGAGACTCCAGCATGGAATTGAAAAGGACCACCGGCAGATTCCACCGGCCGCACTGTTCAAGGAATTCCACCGACTCCTTCTGAAAAACGGGAGCGAACAGGACCCCGTGGAGTTGTTCAAAGGGAAATCCATTCACCAGCTTGAGGAAATCTTTCCGGTCGATCTGGTCGAAATTGAAATGCTCCACCTGGAGATGGTAATGGGACAGTTCATCAAGGGCCCGGTCGATCCCTTTCCGGGGCAGTTTCCAGAAAACGTGTTCGTTCACGATCTTCGGCATCACCACCGCCAGGCGGATCTCCCGCTTTAAAGCCAGCGAACTGGCCATAAAATCAGGCTTGTAGTTGTATTCGCGCAGCAGTTTCTGGATCTTTTCGCGGGTAGCATCGGACACTTCGCCCCGGTTATGGATCACCCGGTCCACCGTTCCGATGGATACCCGGGCGATTTCAGCGATATCCTTGATCCTGATTCTCTGCATAATTATTTATTATGAGATGCTTACGCAGATTTTCCTTCTCACAAAGAGTGGTTCATTCCCACCAAAATTAATGAAAATATTTTGTAAATAAGAAGAAAATTGCCTATTTTCGTGTTCGTACACGGAAACAATCAGATAATCTTCAGATTCATGAAACTTGAAAAATATTCCTTCGGGATTGGCGACAGGTTCGCGCAGCAGGGAGAGGCACAGCTCAGTGCCATCATGAAAGCCGCTGAAAAAGGAGTGGAGATCGTTCCGGTCTGGAACAAATCCAACCGCGAACACCAGAACATCCATTCTTCCCCTTCAGACACCAGGAAGGAAGCCGATGATGCGGTGCGGAAACTGGGCTGGGAGCATTCCTATTACGTGGATGCGGACCACATCAACCTGGACACGGTGGACCGGTTTCTTCCCCACTCCGATTTTTTTACCCTGGACGTGGCCGGATATCTGGGAAAGGAAGTACCAGCAGAAGAGCTGAATAGGTTCCTGGACGCCGCGGAAGGGATGACGGGCAGGCTGCAGATCCCGGGGATCAGCGAGCCATTTCAAATTTCCGTGGACATCCTGAAAAGGATTGCCGGAACATTCCTAGGGGCAGTGAAGGAGGCATCGGCCATCTACAGGCACATCGCATCCGGAAAGGGAGCAGAGCAATTTGTTGCGGAGATCTCCATGGACGAAGTAGAGGAGCCGCAGACACCCGTGGAACTTTTCTTTATCCTGATGATGATCAGCCACTTTGATATTCCAGTACAGACGATCGCACCAAAATTCACGGGAAGGTTCAACAAAGGAGTGGATTACGTGGGGGATGTGGTGCAGTTCCGTAAAGAATTTGAACAGGACCTGCTCGTCATCGATCATGCCGTCAAATCGTTCGGGCTCCCGGAGAACCTGAAGCTGAGCGTGCACTCTGGCAGCGACAAATTCACCATTTATCCGATCATGGGGGAGCTGATCCGTAAACATGACAAAGGCATCCACGTGAAAACAGCGGGCACGACCTGGCTGGAAGAGGTGATCGGACTGGCGCTGTCGGGTGACGATGCGCTTCAGATGGCAAAGACCATCTACGCCCGTGCGCTCGAAAGGCGGGAGGAGCTGTGCGCACCCTATGCCACCGTGATCGATATTGATCCGGACACCCTTCCGGCTCCGGACGAGGTCAACGGCTGGAACGGTGAGAAATTTGCCGGAACCCTGCGGCACGTGCCGGACCATCCCCATTACAATCCGGGATTCCGGCAATTGATCCACGTGGGATACAAAGTGGCCGCCGATATGGGCGAGCAGTACCTTTCCATGGTGAGGAAATACAGACGGGTGGTCGGGGATCAGGTAGAGACCAACCTTTTCGACCGGCATATCAGGCGGCTGTTCGGCATCTGATCCACGGATTGGGACACTCCCTGTGAATGAAACTGAGAAAATCTAATAATCACTCGAATGAAAAAATTTTTGGACCAGGATTTCCTGCTGGAAAATGAAACGGCCCGCAGGCTCTATCATGAATGTGCCAGCAAGATGCCGATCATCGATTACCATTGCCACCTGAATCCCGAACAGATCGCAGGGGATGTGAATTTTGAGAACCTGACCAGGATCTGGCTTGCGGGAGATCATTACAAGTGGCGGGCCATGCGGGCAAACGGAGTGGACGAAAAGTACTGCACGGGCGATGCGCCGGACAGGGAAAAATTCATGAAATGGGCGGAAACCGTGCCGGACACCATCCGCAATCCACTCTACCACTGGACACACCTGGAGCTGCAGCGGTATTTCGGTATCTCTGAACTGCTTCATCCCGGGTCGGCGGAAGGGATCTACCGGCAGGCAAACGAACTGCTGGCCACAAAGGAGTTCAGCGTCAGGCAACTCATCCGGAAAATGAATGTGGAGGTGATCTGCACCACGGATGACCCGGTGGATACCCTGGAACACCACCGGAAAATCCGTGGGGACGGATTCGAGACCCTGGTCCTGCCCGCCTGGCGTGCCGACAAAGCACTGGCGGTGGAGGATCCCGACCAGTACAACCAGTACCTTGGAAAGCTTGAAGCCGCCTCGGGCATTTCCATATCCACCTACATGGATTTGCTCACGGCCTTGAGCAACAGGCATGACTTTTTCAATGAAATGGGCTGCAGGGTCTCGGACCACGGGATGGAGACCTTCCATGCAGATGATTTTGATCACCAGGACATCGAAAGGATCTTTCTGAAGATCAGGAAAGGAAGGAAACCGAACAAGCAGGAAATAAGTCAGTTCAAATCAGCCATGCTGATCGAGCTGGCAGTCATGGACCACGAGAAGGACTGGGTGCAGCAGTTCCATGTGGGGGCGATCCGGAACAACAACACCCGGAGGTTCCACGAAATGGGTCCGGATACCGGTTTTGACTCTATCGGGGATTTCAAAATGGCAAGGACCCTGTCCAGGTTCCTGGATACGCTCGATCAGCGCGAACAGCTGGCAAAGACCATTCTTTACAACATCAATCCCGGCGACAATGCGCTGATGGTGACCATGGCCTGCAATTTCAACGACGGGATTACACCGGGCAAGATGCAGCACGGTTCCGGCTGGTGGTTTCTCGACCAAAAATACGGAATTACAGACCAGATCAACACCCTCTCCGCGCTCGGACTGCTCAGCCGTTTCGTGGGCATGCTGACGGACTCACGAAGTTTCCTGTCCTATCCCAGGCATGAATATTTCAGGAGGATCCTCTGCAACCTGGTGGGAACGGATGTGGAAAAGGGAGAGATCCCCGATGATCCCGCGATGCTGGAGAACCTGATCAGCAATGTTTGTTACCACAATGCGAAAAATTACTTCGGGTTTCGACCGGGTCCGGTAGCTGGTTCATGAGGATATATTCGTATTTTAGCCGCGGAACAGAGATTTGATCCGTGCGAACAACCATTCTTATTGCAATCCTTGCCTGCTTTCTGCAGCCCCTGTATTCCCAAGGCATCCGCGGGGAAATCAGGGACCAGCAGGGTGAGCCTGTTCCCTACGCGGCCATCTACATCAGGGAACTGACCCGGGGCACCACCTGTAACGCCCTGGGATCATTCAGCCTGCCGCTACCCCCCGGCCGGTACACGATCTATTTCAGAAGCCTGGGATATACCGAGGTGGCCCGCACGGTCACCCTGGAAGAAGAATACCTGGATCTTCAGATTCAGCTGCCCCCCAGAACCTATATGATCCCGGAGGTCAGGATCAGTGCCAGCGGGGAGGATCCGGCCTACTGGATCATGAGAAAGGCCATCGGGCTGGCCAGTTACCACCTGAATGAAGTGGCGGGATACCAGGCGGAGATCTATATCAAGGGAACCGCATATTTCGAGAGCTTCCCCAGGGCCATCGCGCGAAGGATCGAGGTGGGTGATATCAGGGTAAAGGAAGACCAGGTCTATCTACTGGAATCAATGAACCAGGTGACCTATAACGCTCCGGACAAATATGAAATGAAGGTGCTCGCCTCCCAGAATACCATTCCCGGATACAGCCAGAATGTGAATCCAATGGATTACATCAATGCGAGCCTCTACCAGGAAAGGATCCAGACCTTCGTCTCCCCGCTTGCCCGGAATGCATTCTTCTACTATCAATTTCATTTCGAAGGAACCTTTGTGGAGGGGTCCCATGTGGTCAACAAGATCAGGGTTACCCCGAAACGAAGCAGCCAGCAGTTGTGCGAGGGATACCTATACATCGTGGAGGATCTCTGGTGCCTCCACTCCTCCGACCTGCAGATAAAAACCATCGCGGGCACCCTGTTCCTGCAGCAGCTCTATGCCAATGTGATCATGGATGCCTGGCTTCCCGTGAACCATAAGATCAGGGCCGATGTGGAGATTGCAGGTGTGAAAGGGGAAATCACCTATGTCTCTTCGCTGGAGTATTCCGATGTGTCCCTCAATCCAAACCTGCCCGAGGTCTACTTTACACCGACGGAAGATCCGGGGGAGGAGGCCGGGAAGGAAGAGCAGCCTTCAGAGGAACAGAAAAAAATCATGGAGCTTCTGGAGAAAGAGGATCTGACCGACCGGGATGTGGCCCGTCTGTCCAGGCTCATGGAGAAGGAAGCGGAACAATCAGACACCGGGGAGGGACAGGACCTGCACCAGACGGGAACCACATTCACCGTGGCGGAAAATGCCGTCAAAAACGATTCCCTCTTCTGGAACCGGGTGCGTCCCATCCCCCTGACCCCGAAGGAACAGATGCAGATGAGGGAGCGGGACTCAATCATCGGGATCACCCGGAAAGCGGCAGCGTCGGACAGCATGGGTTTCGTCCCCCGGAGGGCCCGTCCGCTCAGGGGACTGGTCCTGGGCAGGACATACAGGGCTGATTTCGGGCGGTTCCGGTTTACCCACGGGGGACTGGCCGATCCGGAGATGCTGGGGTACAATACGGTGGACGGGATCCACTACGGGCAGGATTTCAGGCTCTACTGGAAACCCGACAGCCTCCATACGGTCAGGTCGCGCCTGGCGGCGGGATACGCATTCCACCGCCGCGCCCCGATGGTCACCTGGAACTCCGATCTGCTCTACGCTCCCATGAGAAGAGGTAAAATTGCCCTCTACCTGAACTACACTTCGTCAGACTTTCACGCCGCATCGGGGATCCCGGCGCGTACGAACCTGGTCTATACGCTGTTCCTGAGGGAGAATCATCTGAAGAAGTACGAGCAGATCGACGCCACCCTGTACAACCGCATTGATCTTGTGAACGGACTGGTACTTACCGCCGAAGTCGCCGGAGGGATCCAGGAGCCGCTGACGAACCACAGCGACTTCTCCATCCTGTTTACCCGAAAAAAGGAGTTCTCGGAGAATTTACCGGCCGGAATCCAGGCGGGCGATCCGGCCCTGGAGCGAAGGAAGAAAATGACCACCGCGGTCCGGCTCGACTTTACACCCAGGCATTATTTCGTGGTGAGAAATGCTCGGAAGGCGATGGAGGATTCCCGGTGGCCCACCTTCTCGCTCCTTTACAAAACGGGGATCCCAATGCAGGAAAACGGATGGTCCCGTTTCAGCATGCTGGAATTCGGGGTGGAGCATACCGCCGGGGTGGGACTGCTCTCCGAACTGGACTGGCAAGTGAATACGGGCTATTCCCCTGCCGGCGGGTCCCTGCATTTTTCGGATTTCAGGCATTTCAAATCATACCCGCTGGCAGTCGACATGGCCGGTTTTGACGGGGGACTGATGCTGATGGACTATTATGAAGCAAGTACGGATGAGTGGTGGGTGAATGCAGATGTGACCCTCACCTCCTCTTACCTGCTTCTGAAATTCCTTCCCTGGTTCAGTGAAAGATTGTGGAAGGAATCCATCGGGATCGGCTATCTCCTTACCCCTGCCATCCCTCATTACCTGCAAATCGGATACAGTCTTGAGGAGATCTTCTTCCTGGCGGACCTGGGGATCTATGCCGCATTCCAGGATTTCTCATGGAAGGGATTCGGCGTCAGGGTCAACTTCCGTTTCTGAACATGACAGGCACTACCTGCATACGCATCCTGCTCTGCCTGATGTACCTGGTGTTTTCCCCGGTGTCGCCGGGATGCAACCTCGCTGCACAGGAAAATGAAACAGACGGCTGGATCGAGGATATCGATCTGCTCGGCAGGGCGCTTGAGGAAAAACACCCGGACCTGTACCTCCGGATGGATCAGTCTTCATTCCGCCAGGAACTTGCCGCCGTGGCGGCACGCGCCGGGGAGCAGTCCCTCTTCGGCCTGGCTGTAGGGCTCCAGCAGGCGGTTGCGGGGCTGGGAGATGCCCACACAGCAGTCAACTACCATTTTCTCATCAACAAGGAAAATATTCTTCCGCTGGAGTGTTTCTGGTTCGAGGAGGGGATCACCGTCATGGAAACCACCCGGCCCTGCTCCCGGATTCTCGGAAAAAAACTGGTCTCCGTCAACGGTTTTCCCGTTGAACAGGTGATCGATTCCCTCTCCACCCTTCTGGCTTCTCAAAATCCATCCCTCATCAAAGCTGAAACAGTCAGAATGATCCCCTGGGCACAGCTCCTGCAGCACTTTGGCTTTGCCGGAGAAGAAGGAGTGACCATGGGATTCGGGGATACGGACGGGCAGGTAGAGCGGGTCCACTTTCGGCTGCCTGTATCGGAAGACCATTCCGTTGGGGTTGAACCGGATTCCGTTCCCGAGGGCTGGAAAGAGAGAAAAGCGTATTTCAGGGACCGCTATTATCCGGGTGAAAAACTTTACTACATTCAGTACAACCATTGCTGGAGCAGGGAGGTGGAAGAGAAACACGGTTCCGGAGCCGGTGCACTTTTCATGCCGTCGTTCCGGGAATTTGAAAAGCGTGTGTTCCGCCATCTCCGCAGGGAGGAGATCGACAGGCTGGTAATTGACCTGCGGTTCAACGGGGGCGGCGAGGGATCCCAGGGCAGCGCGTTCATCGAAAAACTGAGCCGGTCGAAAATCAACGGGAAAGGAAAGATCTGCCTCATCCAGGGCCGGAATACCGCTTCGACGGCAATGATCCACCTGGACGAACTGCGCCGGAAGACCGATGCGGTGACCGTGGGGGAGCCCACCGGCGGACGTCCGAATCATTTCGGGGAGGTCCGCAGGTTCGTGCTGCCTGAAACAGGACTGGTGGTCAATTATCCCACCCGGTATCACCGGCTGGTTGCGGGGGATCCGCCCACCATCCTGCCTGACGTGGAGGTGCCCCTTTATTACAGGGATTATATGAGCGGGATCGATGCCTTTCTGCAGGCAGCCAGGAAACCTGGCACCTATTCCTCCAGGGTCAGACCGCGCATGATCAGGTACTGGGCAGGGATGTAGGTGAGCATCACCCAGAAACCGCCCAGGGGGATCCCGCCATGGAACCGGTCCACCGCGATCAGACTGTCAGATATGACAAACAGCAGGGAACCAATGAACACGAGCAGATAGCTTGTACGGTTCACCCTCCCCTTCCGGTTCAGCGCCATCATGGACATTCCGATCAGGGAGAGGGCATAGAGGAGAATGATGGGCCGCATGATCCCTTCCAGGCCGGGCAACAGCAGAATGTAAATGCCTGCCACATAGGCTATAAACAGCAATCCCACGAAGGGGTGCTGCTGAAGATATCCCCTTTCCCCCG
This sequence comes from Bacteroides sp., assembly GCA_011048475.1. Taxonomy (GTDB): domain Bacteria; phylum Bacteroidota; class Bacteroidia; order Bacteroidales. The sequence goes on from DSDZ01000059.1 coordinate 11,114, forward strand.
TTTCACTGAAACGGAAAAAAACATAGATATAACACAACTGGGCAAGGAAGAAGCCGCCCACTCCGGCATAAAAGAACAGCTCGTTCCTTTCTGAGAACATCAGGAAAATATCACCCGCCCATGAAAAAAAGAAAGCCAGCAGAGCGGGGACGGTCAGGGACTTCTTTTTTCTGAACAGAAGAAAGAAGGCAGCCATCCATGGCATGATCAGGGGTTTTACCGGATATTCCAGATATATCACATCCGTTATTCTTCCCGCCAGCTCGACGATCACGATGATCAGCAGCAGCAGGTGGAGCAGCAAGGAGGCTTTATTTTTCATGACAGGGAGGGGTATGGACAGGTAAATATATGAAATCGGTTTCTTTTTTCCCGTTTTTGTGCAATCGATTGTACAAGATTTCATATCTTTGCCTGCAGAGATGAAGAAGCAGCATGTGACCATCCATGACATCGCCCGGGAGCTGAACATTTCAGCTTCCACCGTCTCCCGAGCGCTTCACAATCATCCGAGGATCAGCAGGGCCACACGTGAGGCCGTGCAGCAGCTGGCACTGAAATACAATTACCAGCCCAATGTGATGGCCTCCTCACTCAGGAAGGGCAGGAGCAAAACGGTCGGGGTGATCGTCCCCAGGATCAACCGGAATTTTTTTGCCAACGTGATCGGCGGAATGGAAGAGGTACTCACCTCTGCCGGCTACCATATGATCATCTGCCAGACCCTGGAGAAAGTCAACCACGAAATGTTCGCACTGAGGACCCTGGTCAATGCCCGCGTGGATGCAATCATCATGTCCATTTCCATGGAAACGAAGGACCACGAACACCTCAGGATCCTGGTGGATAAAGGGATCCGCATGTTTTTTTTCGACCGGATCTGCGAGGAGATCCGGGCGGGATCGGTGGCCATCGACGACCGGCTGGGGGCCTACCAGAGCGTCAGGCACCTGCTTGACCAGGGTTACCGGAACATCGTGCACGTGGCGGGAGCAGGCCACATCAACATATACAGGGCCAGGAAGCAAGGGTATCTGGAAGCCTTGAGGGAAGCAGGGATCCCTGACAGGGATTCCTGGATCATTGAGGAGTCACTCATTCCCGAAGGGGGGAAGGCCGCCTTCGAGATAGGCATGAAACTTGCTCCCAGGCCGGATGCCTATTTCTGCGCGGGAGATTATGCCGCACTGGGGATCCTGCAGGCAGCCCGGAACCGGGGATTGAAAGTGCCGGATGACCTGGGCATCACCGGATTTGCCAACGAACCCTTCACCGAATTCACTGAACCGTCGATGACCACCGTGGATCAGCGTGCAGGCGAGATGGGTGTAATGGTGGCAGACATGTTCCTGAAGGATGTGGACCAATCAGATGGCGCGAACCCCGTGGAGCGGATCATGCTGAAGCCGGAGCTGATTATCCGGAATAGTTCAATGTTAAACAAATAAAAACTGTTGATTATGGCAATTCATTATGAAGTAAGACTTTCGCATCATCCCGAGGATACAAAGCAGTACGGGACGGAAAAGATCCGGAAGGAGTTCCTTGTGGAGAAACTGATGGTCGGCGGTGAGATCAACCTGGTCTATTCGCTGTACGACCGGTTTATCGTCGGCGGAGCGGTTCCGGGAAAGGAGAAGCTTGAGCTGACCACCATCGATCCGCTGAAATCTGAGCATTTCTGTGATCGCCGGGAACTGGGGATCATCAATGTGGGAGGGGATGCCGCAATCCGCGTGGACGGGGAAACCTATTCCCTCGGATACAAAGATGCCCTCTACGTGGGGGCCGGCTCAAAAAAGATTGCATTCACGAGCAGGGACGAGAGCAGACCCGCACACCTGTACCTCAACTCGGCACCCGCCCATCATGCCTATCCCACAAGGCGGATTACCCTGGCTGACGCCGAGGTGGTTGAACTGGGTGCCCCGGAACAGTCCAATGCACGCAGGCTGAACAAATTGCTTGTGAACAGCGTGGTGGATACCTGCCAGCTGCAGATGGGGATGACCGAACTGAAAACGGGCAGTGTCTGGAACACGATGCCTCCCCATACGCACACCCGGCGGATGGAGGCCTATTTCTATTTTGAGGTGCCGGAGGACCAGGCCATCTGTCACCTGATGGGAGAACCCGACGAAACCAGGCTCATCTGGCTCAAAAATGAACAGGCGGTCATCTCCCCGCCCTGGTCCATTCATGCAGCCGCGGGAACCAGCAACTACATCTTCATCTGGGGAATGGCCGGTGAGAACCTGGATTACGGCGATATGGACGTGGTCAAGCCCTATGAACTCAGGTAATACAAGCATACCCATGGACAGTCATGTTTTAGCCGGCTCTGACCCGGGCTGGCAGGAGATTGCGCCAGGCGCCAGGAGGAAACTGATCCATACCGACCACCTGATGATGGTCATCGTGGAGTTCACCGGCGGACCGGCAGAGGTACCGGACCCGTTCCACGACCATCCCCACGAACAGGTTTCCTTCGTGGCCGAGGGCAGGCTCAGGCTCTTGATGAAAGGATACGAAGAGCGGGAACTGCAGGAGGGGGACATGTTCGCTGTCCCCTCCGGGATCCCCCATGCCATCCAGACCCTGTCGCCCGTGGTGAGGCTCGTGGATTGCTTTACACCGCTGCGGCAGGATTTTTTAGAAACCAACAGAAAATAAAGCAGACATGTCAGTAAAACGATTCGATCTAACAGGAAAACGGGCGCTGGTAACCGGCGGAACCCATGGCCTTGGTATGGCCATCGCCACCGGGCTTGCCGAAGCAGGCGCCACCATCATTGTCAACGACAGGTTTCCCGAAAAGCTTGAAACCGCCAGAAAGGAATATGGTGAAAAGGGCATCACGGTCCATACCTATGTCCTGGATGTCACCGATGAGGATGCCGTGACCCATGCAATCCCCCGCATCGAAAAGGAAGCGGGTCCCATTGACATCCTGGTGAACAATGCCGGGATCATCAAGCGGGTCCCCATCCTTGAAATGAAAGCCGACGAGTTCCGGGAAGTCCTCGATGTGGACCTTACGGGACCATTCATCATGTCAAAGGCGGTGGCCGCCGGGATGATCAAACGCGGCCACGGGAAGATCATCAACATGTGTTCCATGATGAGCGAACTGGGAAGGGACACGGTTTCCGCCTATGCCTCTGCAAAAGGAGGACTGAAGATGCTCACCCGGAGCATGGCCACCGAATGGGCCAAACACAACATCCAGATCAACGGCATCGGTCCCGGTTACTTTGCCACGGCGCAGACGGCACCCATCCGTGTGGACGGGCATCCTTTCAATGACTTTATCATCAACCGGACCCCGGCGGGCCGGTGGGGCAACCCGGAAGATCTGGCCGGCACGGCCATCTTCCTCGCTTCCTCCGCCTCCGATTTCGTGAACGGGGTCGTGGTCTATGTGGATGGCGGCATCCTTGCCACCATCGGAAAACCCATGAATGAATAAAACGACGCATATGAAAACGACAGCACTGATCATCACAGGAGCAGCCCTGGCGCTGACAGCCTGCATGCAGGAACCCGAGCTGAAGCTCGTGGTGGAAAATCCGCTGGATGCGGCACGGGATGACGCCCGGATCCTCATTACCAGGAGTGAATTATCCGGACACCTCTCTGCCATTCCTGCACATTCCCTTCCGTTGCTCACCGACCAGCAGGGGACCCCTGTCCCCTGCCAGGCGGACGATGTGGATGGGGACGGGAGCTGGGACGAACTCTTTGCTCTGACGGACCTGGGGCCGGGTGAAACGAAAACCCTTACCCTGACCTTCAAAGGTCCCGATGAGTACCCTGCATTTGCAATCCGGACGAACATCAGGCTGGGTGCCAACCAGTCAGGGTATCCCGAGCTGGAAAGCGCTGAACGGCTGGAAGGAGTCAGCTATGACAACCACGCCCTTACCGAAGAGGCGTACCAGATGGAAGGCCCCGCCTGGGAGAACGACCTCGTGGGATTCAGGAACTACCTGGACCAGCGGAACGGGATGGACATCTTCGGAAAGCGCACTTCTGAAATGGTCCTCGACAGTGTGGGGATCGCAGGCAGGCAGAGTTATCACGAACCGGACTGGTGGGGAATGGACATCCTCAAGGTAAACACCAGCCTGGGAGCAGGATCCATCGCCTGTATGGTTGAGGACTCCCTGTACCGGGTGGGCGACAACGGTTCGGGCATGTACCGGCTGGTGTTCGAGGGTCCTGTGCGAAGCAGGATGAGCCTGGACTACACCGACTGGAAGGTAAACGGGCGCTCACTTGCAGTGGAGCACCAGATTGACATTGTGGCCGGCACACGCTGTTACGAAAGCATGGTCACCTTCCCGGGCACCCGGGAGCGTCCGGATCTGGTCACCGGCATCGTGAACATGCACAGTGATCAACTTTTCGTGGAACCTCTGAATGACCGGTACACCATGTTGATGACCCATGATGTGCAGGCGGAGGACACCTCCCTGCTGGCCATGGCACTGGTCGTTCCTTCCCAGCTGCTGGTGGAGCACGGCGTCACCAGGGACGAGGGGGAAGGGATCACCCAGACCTACTATGCGAGGCTGGATGCCTCCGGGGACCATCCTATTCCCTACCGCTTCTATGCACTGTGGGAGAAAGAGGACCCCCGCTGGGCTTCACCCGATGAGGTCATCGCCTACCTGAAAAAAGAAGCCGAATGCTGGTCGCATCCGGCCTCTGTTCAGTTCCAGGAGGACTGAGAACTATTTGTTGGTATCCCCCAGCGCATTGTTCTGGTAGGTGATCCCGTTCAGTTCCGGATTTGCGTTGTTTGCCAGGTAGATGCCGTAAGCTCCCGAATGGGAGATCTCGCAGTTGGAAATGAGCGGCACATTGGCAGTGGAGTTCCTGACGACCACGTTACCGCTGTTGCTGCTGTACCCCCCGGCATAGGAGATCACGCAGTGGTCGAGGACCGAGCCGTTTCCCGTGCCGCTGTCAAACCAGATCCCGTCCCAGTCCCCCGGCGCTTCAAAACCTGCCAGGGCGCCCGATGTGAAGGTGATCTGGTTTCCCGGTTCGCCGTCTGCCACCAGGACGCCGAATGTACCGGACCTGTATCCCACGTAGAGCTGCGATCCTTCGGAGAACTTCACCGTGGTCCCGGGGTCGATGGTGAGCCTGGACCCCGTGGCGCTTCCGATATAGAGGGTCCCGTCAATAAGGTACGGGATATTTTGCCTGTGCCAAGTGACGTCGGACTGTTCAAGGTCGTCACCCTTGACCAGGATCGATGTCCCGGTTTCGAACGTATTGCCCGGTCCGATCGTATGGACAAAATTCCCGTAGATCTCGACCGGCACCGTCGCATTGTTCCCCAACGAGTTATCCGAGAAACTGGCGAATGAAGCATCATTCCTGAGGGATACCCCCTGGCTCCCGGATAAAGTGACCGAGCAATGGGTCATGGAAATGCGGGAACCATCAACGTGGATCATCCCGTAATTGCCGGAGTACCCTCCCCCGTATGAAAAATCGCAGTAGGAAAGGGAGGAATTGTTCCCCGCTCCTTCATAAAAAGCCAGGTAATCCCAGTCGCCCGGAGATCTGGCAGCTTCAGGAGCGGACGAGGTGAATACGATGTGCTCCGATTCGGTGCCTTCGGCCACAAGCCGGCCGAATTCGCTGCTGCCGTAACCCACGTGCAAACCTGTTCCGCTGCCCATCCGGAGTTCCGTCCCGGGCAGCAGGGTAAGGGTGGTCCCGGTGACCGATCCCACATACAGGTCTCCCCCCACCACGTAAGGCGCATCCAGTTTCTGCCAGGTGGCATCCTCCATTTCAACATCATCTCCTTCCACAAATACCCCCCGTTCGGTGCTGATCTGGTTCCCTTCCCCGATGGTGTGGACATAATTTCCGTATATATTGATGGGGTGGGTTGCAATGTCAGACAGGGTATTTCCTGTGAAGGACCGGAACCATCCGTCATTGGTCAGGCCGAGCCCCACCGTGGAAGAATTCCTGATGGTGCAGTTGTCGATGGACACGGATGTGCCGTCAATGTAGACTTCCCCGTATTTCTGACTGTATCCCCCGCCGTATTCCACAATGCAGTACTGCATGGACGAGTTGGAAGATGCTCCCGCATAGAACCCGATGAAGTTCCAGTCACCGGGCGATTGATTGGCTGCCGCGGAGGTAAAGGTGATCGGTTTCTCTGCGGTTCCGTTGGCGATCAGGACCGCCCCTGCGGAATTGCTGCTGTTTCCTATGTAAAGCCCCCTGCCGGCAGCGAAGCGGATCACTGCACCGGGTTCGATGGTGAGGATGGCACCGCTTACCGAGACGTCGGAGGTGATCAGGTGCATTCCTTCAGGCCAGGTCTCATCCTCCACGATGTTCCCCGAATGCTCATACACCTCCGGGGCCGTCACGGTCACTGAAACGCTGAGCTGATCGGTGTCTCCCTCCGGACCGGTGACAGTGAGGGTTACCGTGTAGGATCCCGCTGCATCGAATGTGTACTGGGGATTGGGATCCTCGGAAGTCCCCTCCTCTCCGAATTCCCAGAAATAGGACAGCGCATTCGAGGAGCAGAAGCTGTTAAAAATAACAGGTGTTCCGGCAACGATCGCATCCGGAGCCGTGAAGCACGCGTCCGGCGAATCCGGGTTCTGTTTTTCGCATGACGTGATCAGCAATGCGGTTGCGAAAGTGGCTGTGATGATCTTGGGCAAATTTTTCATACCAGATGTAATTAATTAATAATCTGCAAATAAAGCATATTTAAATATATTTGGATCCTTTTTTCTTCTTTATTTTATAAAGCAGTCGTTTTCCTTGATGAGAAGGCGCTGCCGCTTGATGGAATGAATCATTCCCGGATTCTAATTTAAATTCTATCTTTGTCAGATTATCGTTAGTTTTGAAGGTGCAATCGATTGTGCAAACGACCATGAAAAGAATTGATGTGGCCTTGAAAATGAGGGAAATCGGTGTGGTTCCCCTGTTCTACCATCCTGACATCGAGGTCTGCAAAAAAGTAATTGCCGCGTGTTACAGGGGAGGCATGACCCTCTTCGAATTCACCAACCGGGGCGATCATGCCCATGAGACCTTCTCGGAACTTGTCAGGTGGGCCAAACAGCAGATGCCCGACCTGGTGATGGGCATCGGTTCGGTGGTGGACCCCGGCACATGCTCGCTGTACATCCAGCTGGGGGCAAAATTCATCGTCTCTCCCCTGCTCAACGAAGAGATGGGCAGGATATGCAACCGCAGGAAAGTATTATGGATCCCCGGCTGCGCCACGGCATCTGAGATCAGCCGGGCGGAGGAAGCCGGGGCGGAGATCATCAAGATATTCCCCGGTTCCACCGTGGGAGGTCCTGCATTTGTAAAAGCCTACCTGGGGCCCTGTCCGTGGTCAAATCTCATGCCGTCAGGCGGTGTGTCACCCACCAGGGAAAACCTCACGGAATGGTTCAGTGCAGGGGTTTTTGCTGTGGGGATGGGTTCCCGGCTGATCACCAGAGAGATCCTTACGGAACAGAATTACAGGAAACTGGAAGAAGCCGCAAGAAATGCGGTGGAGACCATTCAGAAAATCAGAAGTTAAATTCCCATTTTGCATGAAGATCAGAACCTGCCTTTACCTGACCCTGCTGATCCTGCCGCTGATGGGCTGCCGGAACCAGCAAGAAGGCCGGGTGCTTAAACTGGCCCACGGGCTGGATCCTTCCCATCCCGTTCACCATGCCATGGAGTTCATGGCAGACCGCTGCAAGGAGATATCCGGCGAGCAACTGACCCTCGAGATCTACCCGAGCGGACAGCTGGGCTCCGAACAACAGTGCGTGGAACTTCTGCAGATCGGCAGCCTTGCCATTACAAAAGTGTCCTCCGCGGTCATGGAGAGTTTCACGGAAGACTTCCAGGTGTTCGGGCTCCCATATATTTTCAGGTCCCGGGAACACTATTTCAAGGTGCTTGACAGCGAGATCGGTGATGATATCCTGCGGAGCGCGGAGCCATACTGGATCAGGGGGCTCTGCTTCTATGATGCGGGCAGCCGCAGCTTCTACACCATCGACCGGCCCATCAATCACCCGGATGACCTGAAAGGATTGAAGCTCAGGGTGATGAAGAGCATCACCGCGATGAACATGGTCAAATCCCTGGGAGGCTCCCCCACTCCCATCTCGTGGGGTGAGCTGTATACGGCACTGCAGAGCGGCGTGGTGGACGGTGCCGAAAACAATCCCCCGAGCTTCTACACAAGCCACCACTATGAGGTATGCAAATTTTTCAGCCTGAACGAACACACCTCCATCCCCGATGTGCTGATCGTCTCCCTGAAGGTGTGGGAAAAGCTTTCCGACCAGGAAAAAATGTGGCTTCAGCAGGCGGCGGACGAATCGGTGCAGGTGGAGCGTGAGCTGTGGGCCGAATCGGAAAAGAAGTCCCTTGAAATCGTACAGGAGGAGGGTGTCACCGTGGTCTATCCCGACAAGGAACCGTTTGCGCGCAAAGTGGAACCCCTTCTTGAGTCTTACAGGGACAACAGGAAGATCTATGACCTGATCACCCGCATCCGGGAAGTGCAGGCGGATGAAGAACCAAAAATCACCATAGATGGAAAAGATAGCATACTGGTTGAATAAGATCCTGGAAGCAACACTTGTCATCCTGATGTCCGTACTGGTCATTGATGTGCTTTGGCAGGTGATCAGCCGTTACCTGCTGAGTTCTCCCAGCTCCTTCACAGACGAACTGGCAGGATTCCTGCTCATCTGGGTCGGTGTCCTGGGCGCCGCTTATGTGGCGGGGAGACAGGAGCACCTGGCCATTGATATCCTGGTCCAGCGGTCACCTCCCGGGCGGCAGCGAAAATTGCTCTTTTTCATCCGGTCGCTGATTTTCCTGTTTGCCCTTTTCGTGATGGTCATCGGCGGGATCGTGCTCATGTACACCCGCTTTTTGCTGGATGTGAAATCGGCAGCCCTTCAGCTTCCGCTGGGATATGTGTACATCGTGCTACCGCTGAGCGGACTGATCATTATGTTCTATGAAGTGGTGCATCTTAGCGAACTAAAAAAATCCAGATAACATGGAAGTACTCGTCCTGGTGCTCTCTTTCGTGATCCTGCTCGCCATCGGCGTTCCCATTGCTTTCAGTATCGGCATCTCGGGCATCCTGACCATGCTCATGTCCATCGATTTCATTCCCGCCTTTACCACATATGCACACCGGATGGCCACCGGGCTGGACAGTTTCGCCCTTCTGGCGATCCCGTTCTTCGTGCTCGCCGGGTCCATCATGAACAGCGGCGGGATCGCCATGAGGCTGATTGACTTTGCCCGGGTGCTGGTGGGCAGGTTCCCCGCCGGACTGGCATTTGTGAATGTGATCGCCAACATGCTGTTCGGCGCCATCTCAGGTTCCGCAGCGGCCTCCTCCTCGGCCATCGGGACCATTATGACCCCGGAGATGAAAAAGGAGGGATATGAGCCCGGATTCAGCGCCGCCGTGAACATCACATCGGCCACGACAGGACTGACCATCCCACCCAGCAATGTGCTGATCGTCTATTCGCTTGCCAGTGGCGGCGCATCCATCACGGCCCTGTTCCTGGCGGGGTATGTACCGGGAATCATGACCGGTTTCGGGATCATGCTCGTGGCACTGGCCATGGTCGTGTTCAAGAACAGGGGGATCAGGGGCGTCGTGCGCGTGCTGGGCAAAATCGTCCTGCTGTCCGCCGTGCTCCTGGGGATCGGCATCGGTCTCAAGGCCCTGCATGATCATGCTTCAGGGCTGATCTTCAAACTCGTCATCTACGCCCTGCTCGGGATCCTGCTTGCCTGGGTGGTATACAAATCCGTGAAACACTGGAAAGGATTCAAATTCGCATTCCGCAAATTCATTGACGCGGTACCCTCCCTCCTGATGCTGGTCATCGTGATCGGCGGGATCGTGGCCGGGTATTTCACGGCCACCGAGGCCTCCGCCGTCGCCGTGCTGTATGCCCTGATCCTGGCTTTGATCTACAGGGAGATCACCCTGAAGGATTTGCCAGGGATCATCCTGACCTCCATCAGGACCACCTGCATCGTCCTCCTGCTGGTCGCCACCAGCATCGGGATGTCATGGATCATGTCCTACGAGAACATTCCCCAGAGCGTGAGTGCCGGGCTGCTCAACCTGAGCGACAACCCGTACATCATCCTGCTGATCATCAACCTGATCCTGCTGTTTGTCGGGATTTTCATGGACATGACGCCCGCCATCCTGATCTTCACCCCCATTTTCCTGCCGATCGTCACATCCCAGCTGGGGATCGATCCCATCCATTTCGGGATCATCATGGTTCTGAACCTCTGTGTGGGGCTGTGCACGCCCCCGGTGGGATCTGTGCTGTTTATCGGTTGCAGCGTGGCCAACCTGAAGATCGAACAGGTCATCAAGCCGCTTCTGCCCATGTTCCTGATCATGATCGTGGTGCTGATGCTGGTCACTTATATCCCTGCACTCAGCATGTGGATCCCTAATTTACTTATGAAATAGTGACAAACCGTTTAATTGAAATGCCTTATGTACTTATTGGGCTATGATGTGGGAAGTTCCTCGGTAAAGGCGAGTCTGGTGGATGCGGATACGGGACGTTGTGCTGCCACCTCCTTTCATCCCAAGAAGGAGATGAAAATCGATGCCCCGAGGGCCGGCTGGGCGGAACAGGACCCTGAACAGTGGTGGTCCAACCTGATCCTGGCCACTACCGATGTGCTGCAGTCAGCCGAAATCGATCCTTCGGCCATCGGAGCCATCGGCATCTCATACCAGATGCACGGACTGGTCATGGTTGACCGGAAGCACCATCTGCTGCGGCCGGCCATCATCTGGTGCGACAGCAGGGCGGTCCCCTTCGGGGAACATGCCATGCAGGCCATCGGCGAGGAAAAATGCCTTGCCCACCTGCTCAACTCACCGGGAAATTTTACCGCTTCGAAGCTGAGCTGGGTGATCATGAATGAACCCGGGACCTACGAGAAAGCATATAAAATCATGCTTCCCGGCGATTACATCGCCATGAAGATGACAGGCGAGATCAACACCACCATCTCGGGGCTTTCGGAGGGCATCATGTGGGACTTCAGGAACAACTCCATTGCCGATTTTCTGCTGGAATACTACGGCATCCACCGGCACCTGATCCCGGAGATCGTCCCCACCTTCTCGGAACAGGGCCGGTTGTCGGCCCGGGCCGCGGATGAGCTGGGGCTGGTTCCCGGCATACAGATCTCCTACAGGGCGGGAGACCAGCCGAACAATGCATTTTCACTCAATGTGCTCAATCCGGGAGAGATCGCAGCCACGGCCGGCACTTCGGGAGTGGTATACGGGGTCAGCGACGAGGTGAAATATGATCCCCGGAGCCGGGTTAACACCTTCGCCCATGTGAACCACAGCCAGGAGGTGAACCGCCTGGGCGTCCTGCTGTGCATCAACGGGTCCGGGATCCAGTATTCCTGGCTCAAGCAGAACCTCTCTGCTCCGGAAATGAATTATCCCGCGCTGAACGACCTCGCCATGGAAGCGCCCGTCGGCTCAGAGGGCCTGATCATGCTTCCTTTCGGCAACGGGGCGGAACGCATGCTGGGAAATCTGAATGTGGGCGGTACGGTCCGGAACATCAACTTCAATATACACGGATCACCACACCTGGTCAGGGCCGCCCAGGAAGGGGTTGTGTTTGCCATGCATTATGGAATACAGATCATGAAAGAGATCGGGATCCATCCCAGGGTGATCAGGGCGGGACTCTCCAACATGTTCCTGAGCCCTGTTTTCAGGGATACCCTGGCCGGAATCTCCGGCGCCACCATCGAACTATACGATACGGACGGTTCCGTCGGAGCCGCCAACGGAGCCGGGATCGGATCGGGTACATTCAGCTCTTTTGAAGAAGCTTTTGAGAACCTCAACAAAATGATGGTGGTGGAGCCAGATGAAAAACATACAGGCAGTTACCAGGAAGCCTACCAGCGCTGGTCGGAGGTCCTCGGGGAATGCCTGGAACATCAACCGGAACCATAAATTTCAAGAAAATGGAATATTTAAAAGGAAACAAAGAGTACTTCCCGGGAATCGGGAGGATCAGATTTGAAGGCAGGGAATCGGACAATCCGCTGGCCTTCAAGTTCTATGATGAAAACAAGGTGATTGCCGGCAAGAGCATGAAAGAGCATCTGCGCTTTGCTGTTGCCTACTGGCACACTTTCTGCGGAACGGGACTGGATCCGTTTGGTCCGGGTACAAAGGACTTTCCCTGGGACAGGGGTAAAACCGACCTGGACAGGGCAAAGGATAAGATGGATGCAGCTTTCGAGTTCATCACCAAACTGGGAATGCCCTATTTCTGCTTCCACGATGTGGACCTGGTAGCCGAAGGGGATTCGGTACGGGAATACGAATCCAACCTCTCCGCCATGGTGGATTATGCCAGGCAGAAAATGGCCGATTCGGGTGTCAAATTGCTGTGGGGGACCGCCAATGTCTTTGGCAACCCGAGGTATATGAACGGGGCGGCCACCAATCCGGATTTCAAAGTACTGCCCTGGGTGGCCACCCAGGTGAAGAACGCCCTGGATGCCACCATCGCCCTGGGCGGAGAGAACTATGTTTTCTGGGGAGGTCGTGAAGGGTATATGACATTGCTGAACACCCAGATGAAGCGCGAGCAGGAACACCTGGCCCAGTTCCACATGGCCAGGGATTATGCCCGCAGCAACGGATTCAACGGTCCGTTCCTCATCGAGCCCAAGCCCATGGAACCCACCAAGCACCAGTATGACTACGATGCGGCCACGGTGGTGGGGTTCCTGAACAAGTATGGTCTGGAAGGGGATTTCAAACTGAATATCGAGGTGAACCATGCCACCCTGGCCGGACACACTTTCCAGCATGAACTGCAGGTAGCGGTGGACAATGACCTCTTCTGCAGCATTGATGCA
>DSDZ01000060.1 GCA_011048475.1 Bacteroides sp.
AACCGGAGCAGATGGTTCCTCAGCTGCTTCAACTTTTCGGAAAAACCGCCCCGGAACTGCTGCATGGCCACCCTGTGGGCTCCTTCCGACTCGGCTGCCAACAGGTCGGCCACCGCCTCCGCCTGGGAAAGGTCCATTTTTCCATTGAGAAACGCCCGCTGGGTGAATTCGCCCGGTCTGGCCGGCTGTGCCCCGGTTTCAGTGAGCATTTCGAGGATCTTTTTCTGAATGTAGGGCGATCCGTGGCAGGAGATTTCAACGGCGTTTTCCCCCGTGTAGGAGTGAGGGGATCTGAAGACCGACACCAGTACGTCGTCAACGACCTCATCCCCCTGGCGGATGCTACCGTAATGAATGGTGGCTGTCGGTTGATTTTCAAGTTTTTTCCCTTCGGTGGCGGGCACAAAAATCTGATCCACGATCCCGAAGGTATCCGGACCGCTGATCCGGATCACGGCAATGGCTCCCGTTCCGGAGGTCGCCGGTGCGCATATGGTTGTCCCGGTCATCCTGTTATCCCGAGATGCAAAAATAGTCAATCTTTGGTTAACGACCCCCGGCGGCGTAATGCAGTTCGATGGTGATCCGGACAAAGGGTTGTTCAATGAGGAACGCGCATTTGTTGAAATCGGGAGGTGACAGCCTGTTGGCCGGATTGTTGGAGAATCCCCATCCCTCCCTGGGAATCCCCAGGACCATTTCCATCTCCCCGTTCCGGTTCACATCATCCAGGACGGAAATGGCGTACACCCCGTAGGGCAGGTTTTCGATCTCCGCCACCAACACCCCGTTGTCCAGACCATCCTTCTCCCAGAAAAAATCCATGTGCGGTTCACGCGGCCAGCCTTCGGGGGAGCGGTTCATCCCCACAGCGATCTGTCCCCTGTCGGAACGGATCCCGGTGAAACGGATCTCAAGGGTGCCCGTGAGAGGGGATTGACCACAGAGCAGGGATCCTGCTCCCGGAAATAAAAAAAGTATGAGCGCGGCAAAACACTTCATTCCTTCTCCAGAAACGAGACGGTGAAGTAGGAGGGATCGGTGGCGGTGACCGCCACTTTTTCCATGACCATTTCCGAACTCCGGCCGTTACTGAGATTCTGAGCGATCATGTGGGTCACCATGTATTTATGATTTTCAGGATCAAGCTCTTTGAACGCTTTGTTTTCAATGGTCTTGAACAAATCACCGTCGAAATTATAATATTCGGTCTTTTGCACAAGGTAATTATTTTTATTGACCCAGCGAACCGACCTGGCATATCCGTATACATCCTCCAGGTCCCTGCTGGCCGGCGTGGACTGAATCTGATAACAGGAAGATCCGTCGACCGTTCCTTCCCCGAGCATCTCATAGGTAAAATCATCCAGCCCGGGTGCGGTCATGTCCGCATTGGAGAATTCGCTGCCCATGAAGCTCTTGCTCTTTTCAGTGCTCACAATGCGCCTGGTTTTCCGCAGGGCCGGCAGGTAGATCCACATGTCATCGCTCTTCTCCGGGTAATCGAAGATCAGGATGCCGGTTCCCTTCACCTCCGGGGGCGACAGGAACTTGATGATCCTTTTCTCGGTGCCGTCCGGGATGGTCATCGAGGCCATTGTATTTTCCCTGATCCGCTGGTTGTCCCTCGAATCGGTGATGGTCAGGGTGGCCACCGCCTCGAAAGATTTGACTTTCACCGCATCGTGACTTTTTTTGATGAGATCCCTGGGATCCTGACCGGTAACTGCCGCCAGTGCCGCCAGTCCGAGTATGATGGATACAGCAATTGTTCTCATATGTATGCTATTTAAATGTTGTTTCATTCTTTTGCTTACCCCTATCTACCTAATCCCTGACTCCACTTTATCCCGCCTGCTTCAGATCCCCTTCCAGGGTGCGGTCCCTGCCCGCTTCCTGGGGTTCGAGGAACCTGAACCTGAAACGCATCAAAATGGCCGGTAGAATGACCATGGCCCCGGTGAGGCAGCTCAGCACGGATACCACTACGAGAATACCGAAAAACCTGATGGGGGTGAAGGAGGAGACCAGCAGGACCACGAAACCCACGATCACGGACAGCGCATTGAAAATGATCCCCCGTCCCGTGGTTGTGATGGTCCTGGTAACCGCTTCGTCCTTTGACAGCCGGTTCTGACGCTCTTCCTTGTAACGCCAGAGGAAATGGATGGTATAATCGACCCCGACCCCGATCATCATGGAGGAGAGCAGCGCCGTGGCCACATCCAGCCTGATGCCGGTGAGGCCCATCAGACCGAAGAGAACCAGGATGCTGACTGTAAGCGGGGTGATCCCGAGCAGGCCCGCAACGGGCGATTTGAAGATGATGGAGACCAGGATGAAAATGATCAGCAGGGCGATCCCCAGCGAATAGTACTGGCCCATGAGGACCTTATTTGCCAGCTGGGCCCTTACGTAACCGTAACCGCCGATGGCTGCGATGGAAGGATCATCCTTTTCGAATGATTCGAGCCTGTCCACGATCTTGTTGATCGTCTCAGCGGTTGCATCGTTGATCCGGACCACCAGGTGGGCGTGTTCATAATTGAAGTCCACCAGCTGTTCCAGGTCCTCCGGATTTCCGCTCATGGAATAGAGCTCCATGTACTGTGCAACCGCATTGCGGCTGGGTGGAATGGCGTCATACAGCGGATCGCCCGGATCATTCAGGGCTTTGCTGATCTCCCTGACCACCCCTGAAAAAGAGAGCGTCAGATCGATCTCCTTCATGTTCTCGAGTTCCTGCCTGTAGTATTCCATGTTCTTCAGTAATACGGGATCCAGCATATCCCCTGAAAACAGCACTGAGATATTCTCGGAACCCCCGAACTTGTCGTTGATGATCCCGGCTGCCTGTTTCACCTCATGCTTTTCAGGGAAAAAATTCTCTTCATTGGAATCCACCCTCAGGAAAAAGATCCCGGTGGAGACGGCCAGTGTCAGGGCCAGCGCTACATAAGGAATGATCCTGCTTCTTCGTACCACAAAGGCGGCAAACCGGTCCAGCACATGCCGTTTCTGATGAGCCGGCTTCTCCTTCATGTGATGCAGGGGAGCCGAGCGTTGCAGTGTTGATAGCAGTGCAGGTAACAGTACAAGGCTGAAAAAGATCGCGAACAGGATGCCGATCCCGGCACTGACTGCCATCTGCCTGGCGGGGATCAGGGTGTGCGCCAGCAGGGCCGCGATCCCCGCAACCGTTGTCAGTCCGGTCAGCAGGATGGGTTTCCAGAGCGATCTGGTGATCATCGCGGACATCTGCTTCATGGTGCGGCCGTTTCCGGATGCGTTCAACTCCTGGTACTTTGCGATCATGTGGATCCCGTAATCATTGGCAACAGCGATCAGGAGAATGGGGACAAGCAGGGTGATCAGGGTGAACTTCCAGCCCAAAAGTGGTATCAGGGAGAGACCCAGCAGGGCTGACATCACTACCACCAGGAACGGCAGCCAAACGCCTCGCCACTCCCTGAAAACCACATAAAGGAATATGAGCATAATGACCAGTGCCAGGGGGATCAGCACCAGTCCGTCTCTCACAATGTTTTTATTAATGGCCTGCCTGATATACGGAAGGCCGCCTAAATGAATGGTTTCATCGCCCGGATGGCCGGAGAGGATGGTCTGGATCTGTTCGAACAAAGCCTTCTCATCCACATCCTTTGCGAGTGTCAGGACCAGCGCGGTGGCCCTGAAATCCTTTGAAACCACCACTTCATAGACCATATCATTGTCACGGATCTGATCTTTCAGCAGATTTCTTTCCTGTTCGTCGCGCGGCAGGCGGTCGATGACAGGTTCAACGTACATGATGCCTTCTTCCCCGTGGATCCTTCTGGAGCTGAACAGTGAAAGGGTCCTTCTGACACCGCCCAGTCGCCCGATCTCCTTTTCCACCTCCCTGACCCGCCTGAGCGTCTGTTCCCTCAAGACATCATCGGTCTCAAAAATGATCATGACCAGGTCCTGGTTCCCGAACACTTCCTCGATCCGGTCGGTGTTGACCATGGAGGTCATGGTTTTCGGGAAGTAGTTCCTCAGATCGGGATCTATTTCGAGCCTGGTAAGCACCAGTGAAAATCCGAGCGTAACGATGACGGACACTCCGATGATCCACCAGCGGAATTTGATGATCTTCTTCTCCATATCTGGTTATAAGCTATTAGTTATCTGTAACATATAATATTTTTCTCAACGATCTCAGAACATGAACTTCACGGATAAGTATCCTGCATTCAGCGGTGGTCCCACCAGGTCGTAAAGCGAATCTTCCGGTCCGTAGAAGCTGCTGAATCCGGCTGATATTTTCACTCCGTCAGCCGGAGCATATGAGATCCCCGGCTGAATGATCCACTCCCCGGTGGTGATCCGGTAAACGATAGGCAGGTTCAGTTCCAGGCGGTCGTGCCACACATTTCCCCTGAGCAGCAGGAACACCGCATGAAAGAATTCATCCAGCTGGTCATTGTAAAGCCTGTTGAAGGCCGACAGGCGCTGCCGGGTCATCTCGTGGATCAGACCGGGGGTGATCTGTACCCCTGACTGAATGAGCTCCAGGAACTGGTCCGGGTCCGCCGAAAGTGACGGTTCGGCCGCGGGACCCTCGTAATCAAGGATGTATTTGCCCTGATATCCGGCCAGCAGGGTGAAGTAGGTGCCCGACCGTTCGATTTCGGCCGTGTAAGCAAGCTCGGACAGGGGGACATATTCCCGCTCCGCGGGATCATCTTTTGTATCGGTCCATGCACCCTCCAGTCTGAAGATCCAGGAAGCCAGGGGGATGGAAAGGTCCATTCCCAGCATGCGGATCCTGTATGCCTTCTCAAAAATATTCAGGGAGGCGGGTTGCATTGCATTCAAATCCAGGGTCATCGTGTCGAATGCGATTCCGGGCCAGTGGTGGTAACCGTCAAACCAGTAAAGAGAACCATCCAGCAGGGAAGTGTACAGATCATAATTGACCCCGTAACTTCCCTGGTCCAGTTCCTGTGAAGGATATTCGGGTTCGATGAAATGGACGTAACCGGGCATGGGAATGGCATCGATCAGGAGCACGCTGGGCTGGTAGACCGGCTTCCATGTCCCCGTGATCCTCATGGATTTTCCCATGTTCAGTGTCCCCTGCGCCAGCCAGGATCCCATGTTCATATCATCCTCTTCAGGAGAGCGGAAGGTGGGATCGACCGGGTTGATCTTCTGGACCGGGTTGAAAAAAGTGGCTTTTCCCCAGGAAAGGATCTTTTTACCGATGCTGAAGGTGGCCGGGCCCGCTTCAAGGTTCGAATAGGCCTCCCTGAGCTCTATATTCCTGACAGTACGCTGAAATTCGGTACCGTACCGGAACCGGATGTCTGCCCTGGCGGAAGCGATCATCCCGGCTTTCGCATGCAGCTGAAGGGAGGCTTCCCCGTAAGCGCTCTGCAGGTAGGGATTCTCTTCCTCCGGGGTGTTTCCCAGATAGGCGACCGAACGAATATATCCTCCCAGGGAGAGTACATTTCCGGCGGCGGACTGTTCGTCACCCGCCAGTGAAGACTCGAACAATCCCTGCGCATTTAAAGCAAGTGTTGAACTTAATATCAGCTGGAATATCATTACCAGATACTTCCATGTACACATACGTGCTCTTCTTAAGGGTATTTGCTGCGAAAGTATGAGAAATAAGAAGGCGCATCGTCCGTTGTGCTCGGACCGGACATCTGCCTGTTGAATTGCAGGTTCAGACTGAGCGGTTCGGACCATTTCATGGAATATTGCTATTTTCGGCGAATGAAAACGATCATTGACGGCCAGCGGAAGTATTTTCTGGAAGGACATACCCGCTCCCTCTCCTCCAGGAAAAAGACCCTGAGAAGGCTTCATGACCTGCTGCTGGAAAATGAACCGCTCCTTGCCGGGGCCCTTGAAAAAGACTTCCGCAAATCTTATTATCTCACCGTGGAGAATGAGCTGAGTCTTCCTTACGGAGAAATCAATTATGCCTTCCGCCATCTTAAAAGGTGGTCACGGCCCCGCAGGTACCGGACCAACCTGATCAATTTTCCCGGTGTTTCCAGAAGCATCCCGGTGCCTTACGGGGTCGTCCTTGTCATCGGGCCCTGGAACTATCCGTACATGTTGTCCCTCGTTCCCGCCATCTCTGCGCTGGCAGCCGGGAATACGGTAATCCTCAAGCCCAGCGAGATACCTTCCAATGCATCTGCCGCGCTGGCACAATTGATCAATACCAACTTTCCCCGGGAACTGTTCTATGTGCAGGAAGGAGGTGCCGAAGTGGGTGCAGACCTGCTGAAGGAGCGGTTCGACAAAATATTCCTCACGGGCAGCTCCCGCACGGGCAGGAACGTGATGACGGCAGCTGCCGAACACCTCACCCCGGTGACCCTGGAACTGGGAGGGAAAAATCCGGTCATCGTCATGCCCGACTGCAGGATCGGTCCGACCGCAAAAAAGCTCACATGGGGGAAATTCCATAACAACGGGATGGCCTGCGTTTCCATCGACCATGTGTTTGTGCACGAAGAGATCGTGGATGAGCTCATTGAAGAGATCAAAAAATACATTTTGAAAATTTACGGGCCGGATCCCGGACAAAGCCCCATCCTTCCCAGGATGATCAATGAATTCCATTTCGACAGGGTCATGTCAATGATTGATCCCGGTAAGGTGGTGGCGGGCGGCCGGTCAAGCAGGGAGAAGCTGTATATTGAGCCGACAGTAATGTATCCTGTCAGGTCCGGTGACCCGCTGATGCAACAGGAGGTATTCGGACCTGTCATGCCGATCATCACCTACAAAGATCCGGAAGAGCTTGTCCGGAATCTACAGAACGGACAAACACCGTTATCCCTTTATATTTTCGCGGGTAACATACGGAAAGCAAAGGAAATGATGGATGCAATCCCGTCGGGAGGCGGCATGATCAACGACGTGGTGCTGAATTTCGTGAACATGAACACCCCTTTCGGGGGACTGGGCGAATCGGGTATGGGCAGTTACCACGGGAAAGCCGGGTTTGATGCATTCACCCATTATAAGACCGTCATCTCCAAACCCTGCTGGGCTGATAATTTCCTTAAATATCCTCCCCACAGGAGGTTCTACCTGCGAATATTCAGATCCGTTCTGGGAAGGTCTTTCAGGAACTTCTGGCGCTGACTTTCCTGACATATTCGCTGGGTGTCATCCCGGTCTTTTCCTTGAATATGGTGTTGAAGCTGGATTTGGAATTGAATCCCGAATCATAGGCGATGGCCAGGATGGTAAGGTTCCTGTAAGCAGGATCCAGCAGGCGCTGTTTCACCTCCTCCACACGGTATTCATTTACCAGGTTGTAAAAATTCTTCCCCATATGCTCGTTGATCACCTCGGAAATAAAATGCCTGGGTATGTCCAGCCTGTCCGACAGGTCATAGATGGTCAGCTCCCTGTCCAGGTAGGGTTTCTCTTTCTGGATAAATTCTTCGATCTTTTTAATATACCGGGCTACATCCTTGTTTTTCAGCCCGGACCGCTGGTATTTTCCGGAGCCGTTGTTCTCCGGGACAATTTCCGGTTCTTTGTACCTTATCACCTCCTCAAAAACACTGGACTGGTGGAAGCCAAACACGCCAAAGAGGAAGGTCAGGATGGTCAGGCCGATAAATGAAATCTCATAGGGATCAAACGGCATAAAACCCACCAGGATATCGATCCCCCCGAAAATGAACATCACCACGTATCCCAGGTAAAAGGTGATGGAGAGACCGAGCAGCCACTGGAGCGTGATCTTTCCCGAAGAATAGCTCACCAGCAGCTTGAGACGTTTCTGATGCCTGTGAATCACCACGAACGTGGCGACGGAATAGGCAGTGATGGAAATAAAAAAAGTCACTGCATAAACGATCCGGAAGGAGACGAAACGGTCATTCACAAGAAAACCATTGGTTCCGTTGATCACCGGTTTGTCCAGAAACAGCAGGGACGCGATCAGGAAGATGAAGAACGGGGAGAAATGCCACAGGTAGCCGGGATTGAAGGAGGGATGCTCACTGGTCATCAGTTTGGCATAAAGCAGAAGCAACGGGCCGTAGGTGTATGGGAGGATCTTGATGGGATAGAGTTCAACCAGTGTCTCGTCGATCAGCACGATGACCATCTCCATGCAGATGATCAGAAGCCATGCCCCGAGGATCTGATTGGCCAGTATTCGGGGCCTTTTCAGCGCGATCAGCAATCCCGCGAAAAGGGTCTGTGATATCCCGATATATAGGATCGCTTCCATGGTCAAAAGTAACAAATATTATTTTGTTTTCAGGGACATTGTATCTACATTTAGTGCCTGGTCAGCCTCTTATAGATAACGCATTCGATGAGCATTTTATTAAATAAAAATTCAAGGGTGATCATCCAGGGATTTACCGGGAGCGAGGGCACCTTCCATGCCGGTCAGATGCTGGAGTACGGAACTGACCTGGCGGGCGGGGTCACTCCCGGGAAAGGAGGACAAACCCACCTGGAAAGACCGGTGTTCAATACAGTGCTGGATGCCGTAAGGGAAACCGGTGCCGATACCTCGGTGATTTTTGTCCCTCCGGCATTTGCCGCAGATGCGATCATGGAGGCAGCGGATGCGGGCATCCGCCTGGCAGTGTGTATCACAGAGGGGATTCCCACATCGGACATGATCAGGGTGAAGGATTTTCTGAATAATAAAGATACCCGCCTGATCGGACCCAACTGTCCGGGGGTCATTACCCCGGGTGAATCCAAGGCGGGAATCATGCCCGGGTTCATCCACGAGAAGGGCGTGATCGGGATCGTCTCCCGCTCAGGCACGCTTACCTATGAGGCTGTGGATCAGATCACCAAAACGGGACTGGGACAGAGTACCTGTGTGGGGATCGGAGGCGATCCCATCGTGGGGACCTCCATGCTTGAGATCGTGCAGCTGTTCATGAACGATGACCAGACCGGGGGAATCATCATGATCGGGGAGATCGGCGGAAGCATGGAAACCGAAGCCGCTTACTGGATCAGGGACCACGGCACCAAACCGGTGGCGGGATTTATTGCGGGACAGACTGCACCCAGCGGAAGGAGAATGGGCCATGCGGGAGCCATCATAGGCGGGAAGGAGGATACTGCCGGAGCGAAGATGAAGATCCTGGAGGAATGCGGGATTACCGTGGTGGTCTCGCCTGCCGATATCGGCAGCAGAATGGCTGCATTGATGAATCATCATTAAATCAAATAATCATGGATCTTCTAAAAGGCAAAGTGGCGCTGATCACGGGGGCTGCCAGGGGAATCGGCCGGATGATCGCCGTGCGTTTCGCACAGGAAGGTGCCGGTGTGGCATTTACCGATCTTGTCCGGGATGAACATATGGAATCGCTCGAAAAGGAGCTTACCGGACTGGGTGTGAAAAACCGGGGATATGTGAGCGATGCGGGTGACTTTGAAGCAACCCAGGAAATGGTGGACGGGGTTGTCGCCGATTTCCAGACGATCGATGTTCTGGTGAACAATGCAGGGATCACCCGTGATACCCTGCTGATGCGGATGACCGAAGAGATGTGGGACCTGGTGATCAGGGTCAACCTGAAGTCGGTTTTCAACTGCACCAAAGCAGTTCAGAAATACATGCTGAAAGCGAAAACCGGATCCATCATCAACATGAGTTCGGTGGTGGGAGTGAACGGGAATGCCGGACAGGCGAACTATGCGGCTTCCAAGGCGGGAATCATCGGATTCACCAAATCGGTTGCCAGGGAAATGGGATCCAGGAATGTGCGCTGCAATGCCATTGCACCGGGTTTTATCATCACGGATATGACCGACCGCCTTCCGGAGCAGGTAAGGGAAGAATGGATCAAAACCATTCCCCTGAAACGCGGCGGTGTCCCGGAGGATGTGGCCAATGTGGCTTTGTTCCTGGCCTCCGATCTTTCCTCCTATGTAACCGGACAGACCATCCAGGTATGCGGCGGGATGAGTGGTTAACGGACAGATCAGGATGGAAATGACCGGGATGAAGCGCAGCGGCAGGTTCGGTAAATATGTGGTGCTGGGATTTTTCCTTTTGGTTTTCTCCGGATGTGCGGGTACATACAGCCTGGTGGAGTTTGAAGTCCTGGAGCCTGCCACCATCCGCTTTCCCGATGAAGTCGACCAGCTGCTGATATTGAACAGGTCGCCTGTGACCTTCAAGGTACTGAGTCCCGAGAACCGGGAAGGTCTGGAAAGAAAGGAACTGTGGATCCTCGACACCCTGGTCTCCAACAATGTGATGCGCGGTTTGCTTTATGTCCTGCGGAATTCACCTGTGAAGCGGTACCAATTCCCGATCTTCTTGAGTGAACGCAGGCTGGATACACTTTTCCAGCAAGATCTGCTCCTGACTAAACGGGAGGTCGCTTCCCTCTGCGAAAGGGCGGGGACGGATGCGGTGGTCAGCCTGGAGAGGTATTCCCTTGATCTGGAGGAGCATTATGATTTTTACAGCGCAGGCGATGACGGAGTGGCCGATGTGGCAGTGGTGAGGAACCACTACTATATTTTCAGCAACCGGATCGACTGGGCAGTCTATCTGCCCTTGAACCCCAGGCCCTTTGATGAGTATACCACCATTGACACCCTATATTTTTCCAGGATCAGTGAAGGCGTGTTTCAGGGAGCACCGTCCTCCGCGGAGATGATCAGGGAACTTTTCTATGAAAGCGGTTTGAAATACGGAAGGTACCTGGTACCCGTCTGGGCACATGCTTCCCGGACACTCTTCAAAGGAGATGGCAAGCTGCTCCGGACGGCCGCAAGACATACCCGCAGGGGAGAATGGGAACAGGCATTTGCACTCTGGGATGAGCTGGGGGAATCGGGCGACAGCACGCTGGCCGCAAAAGCTTTTCATAACATGGCCGTGTATTATGAGCTGGAAGATCAACTGGATTCGGCCAGCCTGATGATCGACAGGGCCCTGGCATGCGACAGCCTGGAAATGGTTATCTTTTACCGGGAGGAGATGGATATCCGCCTGATGAACCGCAGGGAGGTGGTTAAACAGGTAATTCACTGAGAGATATGTACAATACAGTGTTTGTTTTATTGATCGTCATTCTGGTTTTCGGCTACCTGCTGGAACGTGTCCTGGATACCCTGAATCTGAAACATACCGTCCCTGAACTGCCTGAAGAGCTGTCCGGTGTGTTTGATGCGGAAGAATACAAAAAAAGCCAGCTGTATAAACGCGACAACACCCGCTTCTCATTCATCACAAGTACCCTGGGTGCCCTGATGCTGGTGCTGGTTTTTTTTCTCGGCGGATTCGGCTGGCTGGAGCGTCAGCTGAGCGGGATCACTTCCAGTTACATCCTCTTCGTGCTTATCTTTTTCGGGATCATTGCCCTGGTCTCGGATCTTTTGTCCACCCCTTTTGCCCTGTACGAAACTTTCGTCATCGAGGAACGTTACGGGTTCAACAGGACCACCCCGAAGACCTTTGTCCTGGATAAGCTGAAGGGATGGCTCCTGACCGCGGTTATCGGGGGCGGACTGCTGGCCCTGATCACATGGATCTACATGCTCACGGGCCGCTGGTTCTGGTTGCTGGCCCTGGCGCTGGTGACCCTCTTTTCCATCTTTATGACCATGTTCTATTCCAACCTGATCGTGCCGCTTTTTAACAAGCAGAAGCCCCTGGAGGAGGGGACCCTCCGCAGGAAGATCGAGTCCTTCGCCGAAAGCGTGGGCTTCAGGCTCAAAAACATCTATGTGATGGATGGATCCAAACGTTCCAGCAAGGCCAATGCTTATTTCACCGGACTGGGGCCCAAAAAGCGGATCGTCCTGTTCGACACGCTGATCAAGGATCTGGATGAAGAGGAGATCGTGGCCGTGCTGGCCCATGAAGTTGGTCATTACAAGAAAAAACACACCACCACCGGATTGATCCTTTCGGTGATCCAGACGGGTATCACCCTGTATCTGTTTTCGCTTTTTGTGGGTGAGGACAGTTTTGCGGTGGCACTGGGGGGAGCAGAGGCATCTTTCCACCTTGGACTGATTGCCTTCGGGGTCCTCTACACACCCATTTCAACATTGATCGGCATCGGAATGAACCTGTATTCCAGGCAGATCGAATACCAGGCCGACCGTTTTGCGGGTGAGCATTACGATGAAAATCCCCTCATTTCGGCACTGAAGAAGCTGTCCAGGAACAACCTGAGCAACCTGACCCCCCATCCGGCCTACGTGTTCGTGCACTATTCACACCCCCCGCTTCTGAAGCGGATCAGGGCGCTCCGGGAACAATAATAAAAGGGACCCGGCAGCCATGTGTGCCAGGTCCCTGATTTTGAAGAGCGGGAAACCGGGATCGAACCCGCGACCCTCAATCCTGACTGATCCACCTTCCTGGCCAAACCTCTCCAGCACCGGGAGGTAATCATAAACTCCCGTTTCTCAGGTCGAAATTTTTTTTACATTTGACTCTGGTGATGGAGTTCACCCGAAACCGCTCCAGATGCTGATAACTCCTACTTATTAATTGATAGGGGTTTTTTAATGATCAACATTTATATTGTCGCAGCATTCTGGTTCCTAGCCGCACTTGTATCTACAGTTATTGCTAACCGACTGAAGATTTCAATGGCACTGATGGAAATTATCATTGGTACTGCCGTTGGTTTTATCGCATTTAAAGCTGGATTCTTCCAAAAATTGGCACTTGATGCCGACTGGATGAAATTAATTGCAGGACTTGCGGCGATCATGCTTACATTTCTTTCAGGAGCAGAATTGAATCCTGATGCGCTAAAGACAAAATTTAGAGAAATTACGATTGTTGGTCTGGTGGGATTCTTAGCTCCTTTTATCGGAGCAACGATTATTGCATTTTTTCTCTTACACTGGGAACTCCGACCCAGTTTACTTGCGGGTATTGCCCTTTCAACGACATCTATGGCTGTGGTTTACGCTGTAATGATTGAATACGGCTTCAATAAAACATCATTGGGAAAAAGTATTTTGGGTGCATGTTTTGTGAATGATTTGGGAACAGTAATTGGTCTGGGACTTATATTTGCCCCTTTTAACTATAAAACATTGATATTTATAGCAGTAACAGTTGTGATGATTTTTGTTCTGCCGTCATTGACCAATTTTTTGATAAAACACTTTGCATATAAAACTGCCGCAATTCGTACCAAATGGATACTTTTTATACTGTTGTCAATGGGAGTGTTGGCGATGTGGTCAGGCAGCGAACCTGTACTTCCGGCATACATTATCGGAATGGTTCTCGCAAGAACCATTGAGAAAGACAACTTCTTTGTCAGGAGATTGCGCACAATGACCATTGGCTTACTGACACCTATCTATTTCCTGCGGGCAGGGGCATTGGTATCCCTGCCAGCGATACTGGGTTCATTTTTAGTGTTTTTGCTTCTTTTTTGCGGGAAAATCATATTTAAAGTTTTCGGACTTTACCCCGTTATAAGCACATTCAAGAAGCACAAAAAAGAAAAGTGGTACTACACTCTGCTGATGTCCACAGGACTTACATTTGGAACTATCTCGGCACTGTATGGTCTGACGAATAACATCATCAACACGGAACAGTATTCAATTATCGTTGGTGTAGTCATCGCAAGCGCAATTGTTCCGACACTGATAGCGAACAAATTTTTCCTGCCCGACCATCTGCTTGAAAAACCTGTTCTTGACGACCAATTACCAGATATGATCAAGGGAAAGTAGAAAATGGAATTTTATGTATGTTTATAAACAACAATTTCAGAAGGTAAGAACAGATGAGTAAGAAGATATATTTATCGGAGAACCATACCCGGTCTCTGTCATCAAGCCTGATTGTTGTTGAAAAGTACCTTTTGGAACTTGAAGATATGTTCTTAAAACAGAACGACTCTTGCTGTAATGAGCTTGTAAAGGATATCGATGAAGAATTGATTGCGTCCAATCTTTCTGCAATTCAAGAGGCAAAGGATAAAATTTGTGCACTGGCAGAAAAATATGGCACATTAAAAGAAAAACTAAGCCTTCAACGAGTTATAAATGCAAAACGCACCAAGATATGGGAGATACTGAAGGACACACTGTCAAAAAGAACAAAGGGTTATGGAACGTTCCCAAAGAAGTTTGTCGAAGAATATGATGCTGATATAAATAAACTCATTGAAATAACAAATAAGATAAATTACTAACATTAAATTTATTACAATGGAAATCATTAATGTAAATGCATTGGAAATACTTGATTCACGTGGAAATCCCACGGTGGAAGTCAATTTAATGCTTGAAGACGGAACTGAAGCCAGAGCAGCAGTTCCAAGTGGTGCTTCAACAGGTGAACGTGAAGCCTGTGAACTTCGTGACGGTGATAAAAAAAGATATCTTGGCAAAGGAGTCCTGAAAGCCGTTGAAAACGTAAATAAAATCATTGCCAAAGAGATAGTCGGGAAGTGCTTTGTAAGCCAGCGTGAACTTGACTACTCAATGATTGCACTTGACGGAACACCAAACAAAGCAAAACTTGGTGCAAATGCTATTCTGGGTGTTTCAATGGCATATGCCCGTGCCGAAGCCATGAGTTCTGGTGCTCCTCTTTATCAGTATCTCGGTGGAAGCAATGCCCATCTTCTGCCTGTACCCTGTATGAATATTATAAATGGTGGCAAGCATGCTGACAATAATGTCGATTTTCAGGAATTCATGATTGCACCGCACGGTGCCGGGACATTTGCTGAGGCAATTCGTATGGGAGCAGAAGTATTCCACACTTTGAAATCGGTATTAAAAGGAAAAGGTTACAGCACTGGTGTCGGTGATGAGGGTGGTTTTGCCCCTGACCTGAAGTCGAATGATGAAGCAGTAGAGGTTATTCTTGAAGCGATAACGAAAGCTGGATATAAAGCCGGCGATGAAGTGAGCATCTGTCTTGATCCTGCCGCAAGTGAAATGTGGGAAAACGGCAAATACAAATTATTCAAAAGTACAGGAAAATTCCTGACCAGCGATGAAATGGTAAAACTCTGGGAAGGTTGGGTGAACCAGTATCCAATCGTTCTTATAGAGGATGGATTGGCTGAGAATGACTGGACAGGATGGGAAAACATGACCAAAGCCCTTGGTAAAAAAATTGAAATTGTTGGGGATGACCTGTTCTGTACAAACAAGGCAATCCTTACTGAAGGTATACAGAAGGGTATTGCCAATGCTGTACTGATTAAATTAAACCAGATTGGTACAGTCACTGAGACACTGGAAACCATTGAACTGGCATATTAAAATTCGTATAACTGCTTCGTTTCGCATCGCAGTGGAGAAACCGTTGACAGTTTCATCTCAGACCTTACTGTTGCCGTAAATGCTGGTCACCTGAAGACAGGAAGCGGATGCAGGGGAGAACGTGTCGAGAAGTTCAACCAACTGATGCGAATTGAACATGCTCTTGGAACCGCATCAAGATTTGCAGGCAAAAAGGCGTTTAAAAATGCCTGACAATTATCTTTATTGCTACCCCTGATATTGATAGTGGCAAATCTTACTGCAAATGATAAAGGGACTTAGCAGCCTGTTGCACTAAGTCCCTTATTTATAAAAGAGCGGGAAACGGGGATCGAACCCGCGACCCTCAGCTTGGGAAGCTGATGCTCTACCACTGAGCTACTCCCGCGGCAGGGGCAAATTTACATTTTATTTGATTAATTTTGCCAACCTGCTCAAGGAATATTGAAAGAAATGAACTGTGCCCTGATCACCGTGGGGGATGAGATCCTGATCGGACAGGTGACCGATACCAATGTAGTATGGATCTCCCGGCAGCTCGCCGGTGCGGGTGTCAGGGTGGGGGAAATGGTCACGGTCCCCGACGACGCCTCCCGGATCAGCCGCACCCTGGACCGCCTGATGGGGAAGTATGACCTGATCATCATGACCGGGGGACTGGGTCCCACGAAGGATGACATCACCAAGCAGACCCTGGCGGATTATTTCGGCAGCGAGCTGGTCACAAATCCGG
Source organism: Bacteroides sp. (assembly GCA_011048475.1). Lineage (GTDB taxonomy): Bacteria > Bacteroidota > Bacteroidia > Bacteroidales. Next base: position 16,019 of record DSDZ01000060.1, read on the forward strand.
AAGCCCTTGATCGGATCACCCGTTTTTTCAAACTCCGGGGCCGTCAGATGCTGGAATCCAATCTGCACCAGGCGGATGTGCCTGAAGGATGCGAGGTGCTTACCAACGAACACGGAACCGCCCCAGGAATGTGGTTCGAAAAGGAGGGGACGATCCTGGTATCGCTTCCCGGGGTGCCTTACGAAATGAAACAATTGATGGAGGACCAGGTGATGCCCAGGCTGCGCAGACGCATCCGCATCCCGTATACGGTGCACAGGACCGTGATGACACAGGGTGTTCCGGAATCATACCTTGCGGCACTGCTCAGGAACTGGGAGGCAGAACTCCCTTCATGTGTAAAACTGGCCTACCTTCCCAGTCCCGGGATCGTCCGGCTGCGTCTCACCGTACATGAGCCGTGCACCGAAGAGGCAGAACAAATACTTAAAGTAAATATTGATAAATTACTGGGTATCATACCGGAACATATCTTCGGATTTGATGATATCTCGCTGGAAGAGGCACTGGGACAACTCCTCAGGGAGCAGGGGCTGACCATCGCCACTGCCGAGAGCTGCACCGGAGGGAATGTAGCCAGGATGATCACTTCGGTCCCGGAAAGCTCAGATTATTTCACGGGATCGATAGTGGCTTACCACAACCGCATCAAAACAGGGATCCTGAAGGTGGATGAATCCGCCGTTGCCCGGTTCGGTGCGGTCAGCAGGGAGGTGGCCGAGCAGATGGCATCCGGAGTGAAGCGTATTTTCGGGACCGATTGTGCCATCGCCACGACAGGGATCGCGGGACCGGGCGGGGGGACCGCGGACAAGCCGGTGGGAACCACCTGGATCGCGGTGGCGGCAGGCGAACGGATTTATTCCCGGAAATTCCTTTTCGGGGGCTCGAGGGAACGGATCATTACCCAGGCCTCCTGCAGTGCCATCCAGCTTTTGCGGCAGCTGATCCTGAAGATGATCTGAGCCGTTTTTTTCTTCTGAAAGTTTGATTATTTCATAAATAATGACGTAATTTGCGCCTCGTTAACAGAATCCGTCAGAAATCAGCAGGAAAAAATGGCTAAGATTTGTCAGGTCACAGGAAAGAAGATGATGGTGGGCAACAATGTATCTCACTCAAAGAGAAGGACCAAGAGGACTTTCCAGCCCAACCTTTTCGACCGCAGGTTCTACCTTGCCGAGGAGGACCGTTACGTGAACCTCCGGGTGTCCGCCCAGGGAATAAGGACCATCAACAAAAAGGGATTGAAGGCTGCCCTTGACGAGGCTGTGAAAAAAGGATATTTGAAATCTTATTAATGTACGCGTAAATGGCAAAGAAAGGCAAAGGAAACAGGGTCCAGGTGATCCTTGAGTGCACGGAGCACAAGGAGAGCGGAATGCCCGGAACTTCCAGATATATCTCGACCAAGAACAGGAAGAACACCCCTGACAGGCTCGAGCTGAAAAAATACAATCCCATTTTGAAAAAAGTGACCCTGCACAGGGAAATCAAGTAAAGCACTGAACCATGGCAAAGAAAGTAGTAGCAACATTGCAGAGCGGGGTGGGCAGGACCTTTACCAAGTGCATCAGGATGGTCCGTTCTCCCAAAACGGGAGCCTATGCTTTCGATGAGGAGGTGGTCCACAATGACCATATTGATGACTTCTTTAAAAGGCAGGGGTAAGGGCTCCGTCTTTTATGATTTCTGCCGAAGCTTTCTTGCAAAAGGGGGCTTTTTTTGTATCTGAACAGTCAATCATGGGAATTTTCACCCCGGATAAGAAGAAGAACCTGGAAAAAGGTCTGGAAAAGACCAAGGAAAGCGTATTCAGAAAGCTTTCCAGGGCAGTTGTCGGGAAATCCCGTGTGGATGATGAGGTCCTGGATCAGCTGGAAGAAGTGCTGATTTCGTCGGATGTGGGCGTGGAAACGACCATCCGGATCATCGACCGCATTGAATCGCGGGTTGCCAGGGACAAATTCCTCAATACCAATGAGCTGAACACCATCCTGAAGGAGGAGATCGCAGGCCTGCTCCAGGAGAAAGGCACCGGTCTGGTCGCCGGTTTCGGGGATCCCCTCCCCGAAACTCCCTATGTGATCATGGTCGTGGGGGTGAACGGGGTGGGAAAGACCACCACCATCGGAAAGCTGGCCTATCATTATAAAAAAGCAGGAAGGGAGGTCCTGCTGGGTGCTGCCGACACATTCCGCGCTGCGGCGGTTGACCAGCTGACCATCTGGGCCGAACGGGTGGGAGTGGACATCATCAGGCAGGGAATGGGATCCGATCCTGCCTCCGTGGCCTATGACACGCTTTCCTCGGCCGTTGCCCAGAAAAAGGATGTGGTGATCATCGACACCGCAGGAAGGCTGCACAACAAGGCCAATCTGATGAACGAACTCTCAAAGATCAAGCGGGTCATGCAGAAGGTAATCCCTGCCGCACCCCATGAAATCCTGCTGATCCTGGACGGATCCACCGGTCAGAATGCCTTTGAACAGGCAAAACAATTCACCATGGCCACAGAAGTGAATGCACTGGCCCTCACCAAGCTCGACGGCACCGCAAAAGGAGGTGTTGTGATCGGGATCTCCGATCAGTTCAGGGTCCCGGTCAAGTATATCGGGATCGGCGAAAAACTGGAAGATCTGCAGATATTCGACCGTTTTGAATTCGTGGACAGCCTTTTCTCAAGGTCATGACCCTCCAGATGATCACCCTGGGCTGTTCCAGGAACCTGGTGGATTCGGAACACCTGCTTTACCATTTCCAGAAAAGTGGTTACCGGGTCATCCACAATGAATATCACCCCCCGACCGACATCCTCATTATCAACACCTGCGGTTTCATCCTGGATGCCAAGCAGGAATCGGTGGATACCATCCTTCAGTACCTGGAGGAAAAGAAGAAAGGCAACCTCGGCAAGCTCTTTGTAATGGGCTGCCTTTCCGAGCGTTATAAAAGAGAGCTCCCGAAAGAACTGCCCGGTGTGGACGGATTCTTCGGTGTAAATGAAATGCCCAGGATATTGCGGGCCGCAGGCATCGTTTACCCGGATCCCGATCCCGTCAGCCGCCTGGTGTCGCCCCCTGGACACCATGCCTACCTGAAAGTTTCCGAAGGATGTGACCGCAGTTGCGCTTTCTGCGCCATCCCCGGCATCAGGGGCAGACAGGTCTCCGTTCAGGTGGAACAGCTTGTCCGGGAGACTGCATTCCTGGCCGGCCGGGGGGTGAGGGAACTGATCCTGATCGCACAGGATCTGACCGCATACGGGACTGACCTCTACGGGAAGCGTGCCCTGCCCGTACTGCTGGAGGAACTGTCGAAACAGAAAGGGATCGAATGGATCAGGCTTCATTATGCATATCCCACAGGTTTTCCCCTGGAGGTGATCGGACTGATGGCATCCGGACAGAAGATCTGTAAATACCTGGATATCCCTATCCAGCATATCAGTGACCGCGTCCTCTCTGCCATGGGAAGGGGATACGGGCGAAAGAACCTGGAAGCGCTGCTGGAGAGGTTCCGACTGGAAATCCCGGATGTGTCGCTGAGAACCACGGTGATGGTCGGATATCCCGAAGAAACCGACGACGCGTTCCGGGAACTGATGGATTTTCTGGCCGCGTTCAGGTTCGACCGGTTGGGCGTATTTCCCTATTCACACGAGGAGAACACCGGTGCCGGCCGGAGATACCGGGACGTGATTTCTGAAAAAGTGAAATCCGAAAGGGCAGGGGAGGTGATGAAACTCCAGCAGGAAATCTCCCTGCAATTGAACATTGAAAAAATCGGAAAAGTCTACAGGGTATTGATCGACAGGGAGGAGCCGCCCTATTATTTCGGCCGGACGGAATATGATTCCCCCGAGGTGGACAATGAAGTGATTGTGCAGTCAGACAGGAAACTGGATCCGGGGAACTTTTATGATGTCAGGATCACCGGTGCCGAAGAATTCGACCTGTACGGGACGGTGGTCTCCTGACCGGAAGAGGGTACCATTCCCGTAGTTGGGATTGTTCACTGTTTGGTCTGCTCCGATTTGGGAAGTTCTTTTTTACCCCTGGGCAGTTCTCCCTTTCTTTTCTGGATCACTACGGTGATCTCCTGCTTCTCCTTGTCGAAATCCACCACCATCGTATCGCCTTCAGCCGGTGACGACTTGATGATGGCTTCGGCCATGGGGTCTTCAAGGTACTTCTGAATGGCTCTTTTCAGCGGCCTTGCGCCATACTGGATATCATATCCTTTTTCCAGCACAAAGTCCTTGGCCTCGTCGGAGAGAACAATATTGAATCCAAGGCCCTGAACCCTTTCGTATAGACCTTTCAGCTCGATGTCGATGATCTTGTGGATGTCCTCCCTTGAGAGGGTATTGAAGAGGACCACATCATCGATCCGGTTCAGGAATTCGGGGGCGAATGCCCTTTTCAGCGCTTTCTGGATCACACCCTTGGAGTATTCGTTGGCGGCATCCTGCCGTGTCTTGGTCGCAAATCCGACTCCCTGCCCGAAATCTTTCAGTTCCCTGGTGCCGATATTGGAGGTCATGATCACGATCGTGTTCCTGAAATCGATCCTTCTGCCAAGGCTGTCGGTCAGCTGTCCTTCGTCAAGCACCTGCAGGAGGATATTGAAGACATCCGGATGGGCTTTCTCGATTTCATCCAGCAGCACCACCGCATAGGGTTTGCGCCGCACCTTCTCGGTGAGCTGGCCGCCTTCCTCGTATCCCACGTAACCCGGAGGAGCCCCCACGAGCCTTGAAACGGAGAACTTCTCCATGTATTCACTCATGTCGATCCGGATCAGGTTTTCCACCGATTCAAACAGATACTGCGCCAGCACTTTGGCCATCTGTGTCTTGCCCACGCCGGTGGGACCCAGGAAAACAAATGTCCCGATGGGCTTGTTGGGATCTTTCAGCCCGGCCCTGTTCCGCTGGATGGATTTCACCACCTTGCTGATGGCTTCGTCCTGGCCGATCACACTGCCCCTGAGCTCATCGGCCATTTTAAGCAGCCTGGTGCCTTCAGCCTGTGCGATGCGCTGCACCGGAACCCCGGTCATCATGGCAACCACTTCGGCCACTTTCTCCTCATCCACCGTTTCCCGGTTCAGCGAAAGTTCTTTTTCCCACTTTTTCTTCTCCGAATCGAGCCTGTCCAGCAATTCCTTTTCCTTGTCCCTGAAACTGGCGGCTTTTTCGAAGTTCTGGTTCTTTACGGCCTGGATCTTATCCTGTTTGGTCTGCTCAATCTGTTTTTCCAGTTCGACGATCTGGTCCGGCACCACGATGTTCGAAATATGCACCCGGGATCCCGACTCATCGAGTGCGTCGATGGCCTTATCGGGCAGGTGCCTGTCACTGATGTACCGCTGGGTTAGTTTCACACAGGCAGTGATGGCTTCGTCCGTGTAATATACATTGTGGTGTTCCTCGTACCGTTCCTTGATATTCTTCAAAATATCGATGGTTTCCTCAACCGTGGTGGGATCCACCATCACTTTCTGGAACCTTCTTTCCAGCGCACCGTCTTTTTCGATGTGCTGCCTGTATTCGTCCAGGGTGGTGGCCCCGATGCACTGGATCTCGCCCCTGGCCAGAGCCGGTTTCAGCATGTTGGCAGCATCCAGGGAACCCGTTGCTCCACCGGCTCCCACAATGGTATGGATCTCATCGATGAACAGGATGATCCCGGGGTTCTTCACCAGCTCGTTCAGGATGGCTTTCATCCGTTCCTCGAACTGACCCCTGTACTTGGTTCCCGCCACAATGGAGGCCAGATCGAGGGTGACCACCCTTTTGTCGAACAGCACCCTGCTCACTTTCCTCTGTACGATCCTCAGCGCCAAACCTTCGGCAATGGCCGATTTTCCCACTCCGGGCTCTCCGATCAGGATGGGATTGTTCTTTTTGCGCCGGCTGAGGATCTGTGCGAGCCGCTCGATTTCGGTCTCCCTGCCCACGATGGGATCCAGGCGGTCCTCCTCGGCAGCCTTGGTCAGATCGATGCCAAAATTATCCAGCACCGGGGTATCCGAGCTGGATTTCTGGGAGGCGCCCATTCCCTTTCCTCCTCCCGCCGGACCGCCGCTGAAGGGGCCCCGGCCTTCGTCGTCCTCATCTCCGGGAAAGTCCGCACGGCTTTCCGGCTGGGAATCGGTAATTTCCTGCTTTACTTTCTCGTAGGTGATCCCGTTCTCTACCAGGTACCTGGTGGCATAATTGTTATCATCCTTCAGGATGGCAAGCAACAGGTGATTCGTATCAATCGTCTTCTCCTTCATGGAACGGGCTTCCAGGTGGGTGAGTTTCAGGATCCTTTCCGCACTTTTGAGAAGGGGAAGGCTGTCGGGATCCTTGACCGCAGCCGGCTTATCGTTGCGGATGCTTTTCTCGATCGCCATTCTGAGATCGTACAGTTCAACCCCCAGCACCACCAGCACATCGATGGCAAGACCCTCGCCATCCCTGAGTATGCCCAGGAAGAGGTGCTCCACACTGATGTGCGAATTTCCCAGCCTTACCGCTTCCTCCTTGCTGTAACCCAGTACGTCCTTGATCCTCTGTGAAAATTGTGCATCCATGAGATCTGTCCCCCTTCTGATCTTTATCCGGAACAAAGTAACTAATTAGGCATGAATTTACCAATAGAACAACCATCTATTATAAACAGTTCAATGTTAATAAAAGCACTCTAAAACCGAGGAAAATAGGACGGAATTCACTAATTTCGTATGTCATTAAAGTCAGCCCGAAAAGCACACATAAAATATTGTATATTAAATAGTTGTAATTAGATGGCAGAAGGCGAGAAAATCCTTAGGATTAACATTGAGGAGGAGATGAAATCGGCCTACATCGATTACTCGATGTCGGTGATCGTGTCGCGGGCCCTGCCCGACGTGAGGGACGGCCTGAAGCCGGTCCACCGGAGGGTCCTTTTCGGCATGCGGGAACTGGGGGTGTTTTCCAACAGACCCTATAAGAAATCGGCCAGGATCGTGGGGGAGGTACTGGGAAAATACCATCCCCACGGTGATTCCTCCGTGTATGATGCCATGGTGCGCATGGCTCAGCAGTGGTCCATGCGTTACCCGCTGGTGGAGGGCCAGGGGAATTTCGGATCGGTGGACGGAGACAGTCCCGCTGCCATGCGATATACCGAGGCGCGTCTTGAAAAGATCGCCGAAGAGACCATGTCCGATATGGAGAAGGATACGGTGGATTTCCAGCTGAATTTTGACGACACCCTGGAGGAACCTTCCGTGCTGCCCACCAGGATCCCCACGCTGCTTGTGAACGGCGCATCGGGGATAGCGGTGGGAATGGCCACCAACATGCCTCCGCACAACCTGGGTGATGCGGTGGATGCCATCGTGGCCTACATTGATAACCGTGAGATCGAGATCGGCGAACTGACCTCGATATTAAAGGCACCGGATTTTCCCACCGGCGGGATCATCTACGGATACAACGGGGTGAAGGAAGCCTACGAAACCGGCAGGGGAAAGATCGTGGTCAGGGCGAAAACAGAGGTCGAGGTCACCGATTCGGGGAGGGAAAAGATCATCGTGACGGAAATCCCCTACATGGTTAACAAGGCGGAGATGATCAGGAAAACGGCAGAGCTGATCAATGAAAAGAAAATAGAGGGAGTTTCTTACATCAATGATGAGTCCGACCGGCGCGGCATGCGCATCATCATTATCCTTAAAAAGGAGGCCAGCGCCCAGGTTGTGTTGAATAATCTTTTGAAATATACTCAATTACAGACAACCTTCAAC
>DSDZ01000061.1 GCA_011048475.1 Bacteroides sp.
GATTTTTCCGATGCAACCTTTCACATTACAAAGGAAAGCTACATGCGTGTATTCAACTGGCTTCGTGATCATTACTCATGGAAAAGGCATTCCGCCATCCTGACCAGCACCCCGGAACAGGTGGTAAACATCACACTGTTCAACTATATACAGAATGGGGAGCTACCCATGAAGATCAAGATCTTCAGTACCCTGGAAGCGGCCCTGCTCTGGATGAACCTGCCGCATTCGGAAACCCCTTTGATCAGGGCGGTACTCAAGGAGCTGAAAACCGGTCAGCTTCAGATCAAATGACTGCTTTTTAACCCGTAAACTCGTTCCCCACCTTACGGGCACGTTCCGGTTTGTCCAGGTCGATCCCGATGGCCAGACCGATCTCCACCAAAATGTTCCAGCCGGCACATAGGAACACATAGGGATTCATCTCCCCTGCCGGGGAAGTACGGATGGTGGTGAACGGGGTATCCCTGTCGGCGATGGCAACCACCTTCAGTCCCACTCCTTTGACAAGCACCTCCCGGAATTTCTCTATCTCCTCCTCGATGGGGTCCACCACAAACACGATGTCCTCTTTGTCCATCACCTCCTCAATCCCGTGGACTGCATAGGTTCCTTCCAGGAAATCCGATTTCTTGCGTGTGATCTCATTGGTCTTCAGTGTGAGTTCTTCGGCCACCCCGTCATTGTAACCGGCAAAATAAATGGTCGGCGCTTTTGCGGCCAGCTGGACGATCTCCCTGTCGATTTCCATGGTCAGTGCCTGGTGTAGTAATGCAGGAAGTTTTGCGAGTTTGCCCGATTGATCGAGTCCCTGCAGGTGCCAGAGAATGGATTCATAGAACAGTGTCTGCTCGATCACGCTTTTGGTGGCAGCAACCGCCTGTTCCCAGCCGCAGTTGAGCACAAAGGTCTTCCTGCACTCTTTTTCCAGGATGGTATCGTTGTTGGCGGTAAGCGCGTATCGTTTCTCATTTCCCGCGGCTGCCAGCTTTTTTGCGAGCAGGACCACTTCCTTGGTCCGTCCCGAGTTTGAGGCACAGAAAACGGCGAACCGTGACAGGTCATACTGCGCGGACTGGCGAGAACCATCGGTGGAAACCGAGAGGTCCATTCCCCGGGTGAGTGCCTTACGAATGGCGTTTTTTGCCGGGAAAATCCGGCTGGAACCCTCTCCCGTCAGGAAAAGCCTGCCGGCGGATCTTATTTCCGCAGCCACATCACGGGTCTGATCAGGATTGAATTTTTCCACCACCCCGGGAGTATCCATCATTTCCTGCACCAGGGCATACTTTGAGTACTTGTCTTGTTTCAGATTCATCTGGTTTGAATTATAATATTTAACCTCGCTTTCTGATTTTTTCCACCATCTCCCTGAATTCGGTTGTTTCCCTTCTCACCTGCACAATAAAACTGTTCTCGTCGATGGTCCCGATGGCAGCGCTCATTTCATCCATATTCCTGAAGGTGGCCTGCCTGAACGGATTTTCGTAATCTTTTTTCCGTGTATGATACACCTGTTCATTCACATACTCCTGGATCCTCACCGCCCTGTCAAGGGCAGCCAGCCAGTCGGATACTGTGAGTTGATCCGTACCGTAGATTTCACAAAGGGTGGCGTACGCGTGTTTTTGCTTCTCCAGGGGATAATCTTCCCACAGCGAATCATACCTTTTGTGGATCTCTTTCCACGACTTCAATTTACCATTCCCGATATCCGATCGAAGCTGGTCCAGATCCCTTTCCTTCATGATCTGTCCCCCCAGGTTCACCCAGTTTTTCTCCCTCTCTCCGGCCAGTTTCCTGGACATGCTCGAAAAGGTAGCCCTGGGGTTCGTCCTCATATACTCCAGCAGGTTCTTCATGGCATAATAGTGAAGCATTTCTTCATATGCATGATATCCCCTGTAAGGCTTAAGGATCAATGACTTTCTTTTTGTATTTTCCATTCTTTCACCCAGCACCTCCAGTCCGTTTATCACCTCTTCGTTTCCGGACAGGAGCTCCTTTCCCAGACCGGCAAGTTCATCCTCGCCCGTCTTCTCATCCGGTTTGCCGCCGTTTCTGAGACTGGCTCTGGCAGTCCAGATTTCCAGCAACCTGCGTGCGTGGATGATCTCCTCGATGGTATCGGGAGCGAAGGTCTCAAATTCCACATGCTGCAGTTTGTTCTCCCGGTTGTCCCGGCTCAGGAATTTCCAGGAATTGCGGATCAGCGCGTACATGTTGTACATCCACCAGAATGCGGGCATCACTTCCAGCCTGTATTTGGAGACGTTGTTGTTCAGCAGGGAAAACGGAAGGGGGATATCCAGCTCCGCAGGATAATCTCCCTTGGAAAGCAGTACAAATGATGCAAACCGGCTGGAATGCTTCAGACTCGTGCACAATCCCGGCCAGAATCCCCTCCCGGCCTGTATTTCATTGTCGTTGGCCCGGCTGTTGTGGTTGGATCCGATGGTGGCACCGGCAGCGATGTTGCTCTGTCCCATGACCACCGAAGCGACGAGAAACGAATTATTATGATGCTGTTCGTGTGCGGGGAAGATCAGGTTGTTTAACACCTCACAGCAGGAGATGGTGGAATTATCTCCCAGAAATGAGTTGATCAGCCTGGCTCCGTATTTCAGGTTGGAGTGATCACCCAGGATAAATTTCACCGCCTTGCAGCCGTAGAAGATGTGACAGCCATATCCGATGATCCCGTTGACCAGCTCCACTCCCTCCCCGATCTGTGTGGGTTCTTTTTCTGACGAATTAATGGTCAGGTTCTTCAGCTTGTTTGCCCCCTTAATGTAACAGTGTGCTCCGATCTTCACATCTTTCAGGATCAATGAATTCTTTACCACACAGTTATTCCCGGTGGTTCCGTAATATCCCCGCCGGTGATCCATTCCCGCCTGGGTGATCTCCTTTAATCTGGCCTGCAAAGATTTGTCGTCCACATATTTGGCCCACAGATACGCATCCGCGGGGATCATCCCGTCGAAGGGAAGGACCTGCCGGCAGCCCGTTTCATTCATCAGATCGATCCATGTGCGTACCTTTTCGGGTTCGCCTTCTTTGAGGATCCCGTTACCGAACTTTGCATGGTCGGTGGTATGCATCTCCTGGATGTTGAAGAGGATATTGCGGTCACCGATGATATAATGTGCCAGATAATGCACATTGTGAATGGCCACATCATCTCCGATATCGCATGAGATGATCAGGCTGTTGCTGATGCCGCAGGGCATTCTAAGGTCGTGATGCTGAATGATCACATTCCTCAGCCTGCCGATCCTGACAAGCCCGAAAAATTTCGTGTTCTGTATGAGTCTCGGGTCAAACTGATCGGTAACCAGCAGATCATCCCAGTTATCCGCCGTATTGTCGTTTTTGACGAGCCTTTCAATTTCTTCCGATCGCAGATTTCTCCAGCCTGATTCGGGCGGAGTGCTCTGTTTGTTCCTCTGGTAATATTCATCTTTTCCGCCTGGCAGGTATTCCAACGGGATGAAATTCCTGCCCATGTTCTCCTTCGGCACAATCAATACTTCATTCATATTTCTGTTATATTGGTGAATTGGCTTCCTCCGTCAGAGATCGCCAATTATTAAAAATAAGAAAATAATCCCTGCATTTTACGCCCGGATGTGGCCGTTTGTTACATTGATTGTATTTTTACTGAAATTATCTCAAGGAAGAATGGCTGTAAAAATCAAGATCATCCGTTCCATCGATTATCTGAGTGTATCGGACGACGGTACTGTGGACTTTGAAGAAAGCATGACCAATCTGGTGGAGCTGGCAAAGCCGAAGGTCCCTCCGGCGAACTACGACCTGCTCCTGGATTTCAGGCGCACACAATGGATCCTGTCCACCGCTGAAATCTTCCGCCTTGTTCAGTCAATTTTCAAAGACAGTGAAATATTCAGTGACAGAATCGCGATGCTCGTGCTGCCCGGCGTCAATTTCGACAAAGATGAATTTAAGGAGCTCTGCGATCAGCAAAAGGGAGTCAATATAGGCACATTCACCAATTACGAAGATGCGGTACACTGGCTCTACAATGAGTAGTGCCTGTATCTGTAAGGGGATCCCGGGAATTGATCCTGCCCCGGGTCAGGAAAGAGAACACCCTGCTGAATCTTATGGGATGCCTCTTTTTATCAGAGAGCCGGGCAGGTCTTGTTGTCCGTTGCTTTGCCTATTCAGCCAGGATTGTGTCCTGTAGTTCTTTGGCCCTCAGCGCTTTATTATGGCTCCATGAACTGTCTATCCTGTAAGCCTTCATATAGCTCTCGTAGGCATTGACATAATCTTCGATCTTCATGTAGTAATCCCCTTTTGAATCATAAGGATTGGGCAGGTCAGGCTCCATTTCTATGTATTTGTCAAATACGGATCTGGCATCATCGAATTGTCCCATTTTCATGTATGCATACCCCAGTGAATTATAGATGCCTGCAGAATCCTCAGTTATCTCGAGTGTTTTCATCAATGTCTCCACAACACCCTCATAATCATCGTTCATCATTTGTGCAAATGCCAGTTGATTGTATGCTATAGGATCTTCGGGATACAGTTCCACCAGCTGGTTGCCCAGGTCTGTTATGTCTGCATCCTGATCCTCCAGCAGTTTTTGGAGCATCTTTCTCATTATTTCTTCTCCTTCACTCAATGCAGCTTCAGATGCCACAGCTTGCTCTGCATACTTCTTGAATTCCTCATCATTTCCAAAATAAAAATTCATGGTGGCCAGGCCGTAGGCAGCCATAAAAAAATCAGGATCTTCCTCCAGGGCCTGAATCAGAAGATCCATTGCCTCCGGGATATATACATCCTCCATCGCATCAGAAGCTTCTTTGTATAATTCCAGGGCCTTTTCAGATTTAGTGGTGACTGGGATTTCGGCTTCCTTCTTTGCACAGGAAGAGAAAAGGCACAGCACTACCGGCAGCCATAAAAGGCTGTACATTTTGGTTCTTTTCATAGTGGTACGTTTAAGGCTTTTAGAGCCAGTTAGTTGACCAAAGTTATGGCATTTGTAGACACAAGTCAAGGCCGGGTGCCCAAAACAGGCACCTGCAAACAGCAGTGATTTACCACACTGAACAACCAGGAAAAAAAGCAGATCCGCGACCCCTGATCAGCCCCCGTTAAAGCCTGTTATAAATCAGGGTGGCCGAACGGGTGCCCCTCTGGGAGGATGATACGGACTCGATCTTCAGGACTTTTTCTCCTTCGGCCAGGGACCAGGTCTCTTTCCTGCTCATGGTGAAAGTGTCTCCCTGCCGCTGGAATTCTGTTTCAGTCTCAATGACCAGGGAATTCTGATCAGCCGACCAGGTGGCTTTGTAGGTGGATTTGCCGAATTCACTTTCCTCCACATTTTCTTTACCGTCGAGGGTGATGGTCTCGCTGGTGGTGCGCATCTGACCGTCCCTCCCCGCCCGGGTGCGTTCGATGGTGATGGTTTTCCCGTCCTGTGTGACCGTCATCTCCTCAGCCGCGAAAAACCTGCCTTCGCCCATGGCGCTTTCCGTTTCATTAAATTTCCATTTTCCGCTGAAATCCGGATTTTTCGCTTCAAGAGAGCCGGCGGAGGCCAGCAGGAATGAACAGATCACTCCCAGTGTGAACAATTGAAATGAGTGTTTTTGTTTCATGGCAGTTTGGTTTTGTGTTTGGAATGGATTCTGCTCATAGGACGATCCGGAATGAAGAAGGTTTAATCAGATATTTTTCACTATTTTCAGGTATTTTCGTATATGTGACCGAATCCAAGCTGAAGGAGATGCACAATGCAGGGTTTCATGTGAGATGTTGCCTGGCAATCCTTGCCTTTTGCATACCTGCATCCCTGTTTTGCCAGGTGAAAATTTTTTCTTCAGACAGTGTGAACCTGGGAGACTGGTATGACGGCCAGCGTAAAATCATCCGAAGTCCCGATCCATACATCGTCATTGAATCCGGTGACAAAATCTTCCTTTCCCGTGATCTCGGGGAAGCGAAAGAAATCCTCCGGGGCGGCAAAGCAAGCCTGGCCGTGGATCCTCTTTCCAATGTGTTCGTGGTGTATGTTTACCAGGGCATCCGCATTGCCTTTGAAACCGAACCGGGCATCTGGTCTCCCGGCAGACTGATCTCGGACACTGCCGAATCGGTTTCATTCCCGGTGGCGGATTGCGACGGGTCGGGGAATATTCATGTGATTTACGGGATCACAGACACCACGGTGCGGGGCGACCGCTTCCTGTCAGCCCTGAAATATGTTAAGCTGGATCAGGATTCAGTCATTCATGCCTCGGTCATCTACAAAACGGATCGCTGGACGCATCCGGATACACTTGTGCATTATCACCTGGCCACCCATCTGACCTCTGCCGATGATGCGGTCTTTGTCGCCTATCAGCTGTCCAGCGACTCAATTAATCTGGGTTTTTCAGCCAACGGGGGAGCAGAATGGCGGGAGGCTGTTTCCTTTCCGGGGACCCGTCCTACCCTCTCCATCGGACCCGGGTACTATTACCCGGATATTATTGAAAGCGAAACGTTTCCGGTGGTCCTTTACATAGACCTGGAGGGCAATCTGGCAAACGGCCTGGCCTATTATTCCATGGGCCATTTTGACTGGATGGGTACCCGGATCATCCATCCCGGCCCGGTGGAAACCGCATCTGCGGACGATGTCATCTCTCCTGCCCGGTACAGTCTGATCTTCCGGAAAGAGGGGGCCCTTTTCCATGCCTACACAGAATTCTTCGGCGATTGCCAGGTATTGGATACGGTCGCTGAGCAGGCACTGGCATCTTCGATCGCATATAAACAATTCAACCAGGAAAAGGTGGACATCGTGTGGATTGAGCAAAATAGCGGGATCCATGAATTGTATTACCGGTGGTTCAGTAAAGTTCCATCGGGCATCTCAGGGCATCCGGGGCCGGGGGGATTATCCCTGGATGTCGATCCCAATCCGTTTGAAAGGAATGTACGGCTGATCATCCGCGTTCCCGGCTATCACCGGGTGGTGGACCTGCGCATCTATGATCTGCACGGAAGGGAGGTTAAACGGTTTGAGGTTATCGATCACACGGATCAATCTGAGATTCACTGGGACGGATCTTCAGGGGACGGTGCCTCCCTGAAAGACGGATTGTACCTGATCAGGGTCACCTCCGGAAATTTTTCTGCGATAAAGAGAATCGTCCGAACCGGATCCTAGGAGCCGGTCTGTTCCGGCAGCGTTGAAATGATATCCCTCAGAAAATCGTTCAGGCTGAAATTGGTCAGGCTGTACCCCATGCGCACCACCACCAGCTTCCTGGACGGGATGATGTAGACCCGCTGTCCCAGGAACCCGTCTGCGAAATAGATCTCTTCCCGGATATCCTTCAGGATATTGAGCGGATCCGGTTCTTTGAGCCAGAAGGTGGCTGCATAGGTCCCTTCGGAGGCGGGGGCCGGGGTTTGCATGTACTCCACCCATTCCGGTGAGACTACCGTGTCCCCCTCAAAGACCCCTTTGTTCAGCAGGAGAAGCCCGAACCGGGCCCAGTCCCTCGTGGTTCCGTAACAGTAGGAAGAAGCCACGAAGAGCCCGCTGGCATCGGTCTCGATCACCGTGTTCAGCATCCCGATCCTGTGCAGCAGGCGGGTATAGGGATATTGATGATAAGCCTCATCGTCATTCAGTGTATTGCGGATCAGGCCGGAAAGCAGGTTGATATCCCCGGACGAATAATTCCAGAACGTACCAGGATCATGGGCTGCCTCGCAGTTGACCACAAAAGAAAACATGTCACTGCTCCGCATGAGCATCAGGGTGGCTTCCGAAATGGTGAAGTAATTCTCCACCCATTCGAGACCGCTGCTCATGTGAAGGATATGCTCCACGGTAATGTTCTTTCGGACATCGTTCGACCATGCGGGGATCCCGGTGGGTTCATCAACCTTCATTTTCCCCTCATCTACCAGGATGCCTATGAGTGTCCCGGCAATGCTCTTGGTCATGGACCATCCATGGAACATGGTATGAAGATCATATCCGGCTTTATACTTCTCAGCAATCAGCTGGTTGTCGTAGACCACCGCCACTCCCAGGGTTTTTTTCATCGGGTCGGTGCCGTCGGGATCAAACGCATTCTGAATGACCGAATCGAGTTTCACATAATCCACGCCCTCCGGTTTTTCAGCGGGCAGCAAGTCTCCTTTCGGCCAGGGGAGGGTGTCCTGGCTATAACCCGGATCGGGGATGTTGAACGAGGCTGCTTTCAGTTCTTCTTCAGGTTGATCCAGGACCAATACCGCACCGAGCCCCTCCCTGTAAACCGCTTTCCGTTTGGCCAGCCCCAGCACCCTGGAAGTCACCGTTTTCTCGTCATAATCAATCCTGCACCTGGCAAGGCTGATGGGAAAAAATGAAAGATCCTCTTCATACACCCTGCCGGGATCCTTGTCGGCCAGAAATACACTGGAACACATTCCCTTTGCCGCATAGGCCGTGATGATGGGTGCGCGTGGCCAGGCGTACCAGACCACAAATACCAGCAAAGCGACCAGCAGAATCCAGAGAACTCGTTTTACAGATTTCTTCATCGTTTGAAATTTTAAAAGTCATTCAATGTTTGGTTCGCCGCTGCCAATTTTCCGGCCTCCAGAGCCCTTTCCAAAAACTCACCATGTGTTGTATCCATTTGATACGCTTTCAAATAACTCGCAGCAGCACTTTTATAATCGCCGATGTATATAAAATAATCCGCTTTACAATCATAGGGATTCTGGTCTTCGGGATACCGCTGAATATACCGGTCAAAGCTTTCCCTGGCCTTGTCAACCTGGCCCGTATTAAGATAGGTATACCCGAGCATGCAGAGGGGGACAATGGCCAGTTTGGGTCCGCAGTATGCACTTTTCTTGAGACCGAGAGACTCTGCCCTTTCAAAAGCTTCAATGGCCTCCGGATAATGCTCAGCCATGTATTGATAAAATCCCAGGTTCATGTACGCATCAGGATCATTCGGAAACATTTTAACAAGCTGCTGGCCAAGGTCCGATACATTGCTTTCTTGATCCGCCAGCCATCTCTCCAGCACTTTTTTCTGTATCCTTTCTCCACTGCTGAGCCTTGACGAGATCTGTATGGCAGCCCTGGCATTATTTTCAAACTCCCGGTCATTTCCGTGGAAAAGGTGATAGGTGGCCAGTTGATAATAGGCCATGAAAAAATCAGGGTCCTCTTCGATGGCTTTTTCATATAGGGCAACTGCTTTATCCAACTCCAGGATCCTGAAAGCGTTGGCATAGGCTTGGTTATACAGATCAAGGGCCTTATCGGAATGGGCGGTTAAATTCATTACATCCTTATTCACAGCCCGGCTGCATGAAGAAATGAATGCCGCCACCAGAATGATCCACAACAGGTTGCGGATCCTGGCCAGTTCTTTCTTTGACTGAGGTAACATTAGATTTAATTTGTAACCGCGTAAAGGTATTATTTAGATCGCACATTATGTGATATAATTTCTAACTTGCATTTAACAAACATCCCGGACTGAATGCCAGATGATCCCAAAAACATTGGCCGGTTCTGGCGGGAACTGAAGCGCAGGAAGGTGGTCAGGGTGACGGCCATGTATGCCGCCACTGCTTTTATCATAATGGAAGCCGCAGACATCATGCTGCCCAGGCTGGGATTACCCGACTGGACGGTAACGTTCATTATGGCTCTCTTAATTGCAGGATTACCAATCACCATTATTCTTTCCTGGATATTCGATATCACCCCGGAAGGATTAATAAAAACAGAACCTGTTCAGGAAGTCAACCAGAATAAGGGAGAAGAAGGGGGATCAGGGAAACGTTCAATCGTCCGCAGGCTGAAGATCAGCGATGGGATCATTGCGATCCTCATTGTGGTGGTCTGTATCCTGGTTTATCCAAAGATCTTCGGAGGAGATAAATTTAAGAAGATCAGGGATGAGGATGGAAAAATTTCTATTCTGGTAATGCCTTTTCAAAACCTTACTGCTGATAGTACATATACTGACGTTGGCCTGGGATTACAGAATATGCTTATCTCAAAGCTTTCCAATTCCAGGGAGCTGTCTGTAAGACAGGTTCAGACTGTCAGTGAGATCCTGAGCGACAGGAGGGATCTCAACTATTCAACCATTACTCCGGGATTTGCACAGAACATTGCCAGGAAGCTTCATGCGAGCACGGTCATCCGGGGAAGTATCAACAAATTCGGTTCTGTTTTCCGGATCACTGCCAACCTGATGGATACTGATACCAGGGAGATCTACCAATCCTTTGAAATAGATTGCGATTCAGATTCGGAAGTCCTCGCCGTCACCGATTCATTATCCTCGCTGCTTAAAAACTTCCTTGAGATCAAGGTCCTGGAAAAAAACCAGAACAAAGAGATCCGGTCCTTCGCCGGGACCGGGTCTGCAGAAGCATATATTTATTTTTCGAAAGGATTGAACAAATTCTGGGATGGAGATTTTGATGCAGCTTCCAGCATGTTTGAAAATGCCCTCATTATCGACCCGGACTTCTTCAGCGCGGCCATGTGGCTCATTCCGACCTATAGCAATATGGGAACAGGTCAACGGGCCAGGCAGATCTCTGAGGAATTATCGGCCCGATTGGATCATTGTTCTTACGCTGAACAGATCACCATACAATACTGGCAGAGTTATTACCGGCGGGATCCATTTGAATCGATCAAATATGCCAGGCTCATCGTGGAAGAAAATCCCATGCAGCGATCATGGTGGTATCAGCTTGGCAATGAGTATTCCCGGACCAAACAATACCGGGAAGCAATCAACGCATATGAAAAAGCGCTGGAAATAGATAAGAACTGGGGCGGGGGATGGAAGTGGGCCTCGGGTTATGTGGCTCCGGGAGTGATCTATCACTCACTGGGAGACCATAAAAGAGAAAATGAGATCTATGGATCGGGGTTAGAAGTATTGCCGGACCATCCATTGATCATGGTCCGGCAGGCTGTCTGCAGACTTTCAAAGGGGGATTCTCTAGCGGCGAAGTCTTGTATTTTAAAGATCCGCTCTGTAATGGAAGGAAATGACGAGTCCGAATCCAAAATTGAAGATTACATCGGCTGGATTTATGAACAGGCAGAAATGCCGGCAGAAGCGGAAATCCATTATCGGCTTGCTGTTCACTCGGGCCTGAAAAATGATATTTATTACCTGTGGTCCCTGGTTGATCTTGCCTGCCTGTTGATCACTGGTAACAGGGCCCCTGATGAAGGGATCCGGCTTCTTCGTCAGGCTGAAGCACTGGATCCATCAGACACTGAGCTCCTGGCAAAGCTTTACCGGTCTAAAGGTCTGTGGTTCCTACACAATGGCAACAAGATGGAAGCTTTAAGCAACCTGAAACAAGCACTGGAATTTACCGGTGAATACGAATATGACCATGTCCTCCAGATAAGCGAGCTGGAAAAGACCCTGAACCAGCAAGATCCCAGATAATTACCCGAACTTTACAGCGGATTGGCAATCACGGTTGTACGGATACCCAGATCGATGGTGATCTCGACACCCTTCTGGGTGCATTCCCCTTCTGCTCTGATCGTAAATTGCTTTTTCCTGTTCACGATAAGTTCCACCTTCTCATAATTATCTGTGCCCAGTTCCCCCAGTGTAAGCGACGTTCCCTGCACAATGGGCCAGTCCTCCTGAACAGTAAAAGTGGCAGTATCAGCTTCGTCCAGGATTTGGAAAAAAGTGCCGCTTTTGAATACAACATCATTTTTATTGACGCCTACAACGGTGGCCAGAATCGTATTTACGTTTATTTCTTCGATATTGTCATAATATTCTGCAATATCTTCATCATCAAGAGGATCAATATCAGTCTCGGAAGTAAATTCATGATATTCCGCAGATTTGAGGGAGGATTCAGGGATCTCGATTTCCAGATCCCCTTTGAATGTGGTGTCAAAATCAATGTCAAAGAGTCCTTTGACCTTTTCGCAGGAGGAAATGCTGACAACCAGGGCCAGCAGGAATCCAATTTTCATTAAATTTTTCATAACCATAGCATTTTATTAATGGTAATAGCTGAATTCAATGTTATATATTCTCCAGAGCGGATCGGGAACACAGCTGGTTTCCCCGTAGATCTCCAGGTACAGAATGATCTCCCTCCCGTATATGTTCATATATGTGGGCGAATCGGATGGATACCATGATACTTCTGCCGTGAAATTGTTCCCGTCGCCGCCCCAGCTGATACCTCCCATATTTTCCTGCCGGCGGTTTGCGATCCAGGCCCGGTGGGACGGAAGTCTTCCCACGAGATTGCATCCACCGATCACAAAGGAGTTAATATATAGCATGGCTTTTTCGGCATCGGCCGGTACGGTGAACGGCTCCCTCAACTCCAGTTTTTCTCCCTTTTCAAGCACATAGAACCCTTCCGAAGTATTTCCCTGGTAATCCCAGTCGTCGATTTCAGACATAAATGAATCTTCAATGATCATTCTTTTGATCTTGATCCTGGCATCGTACGATACCTGCTCTTCCCTGACGGAATAACTGCTGATGAGCGAGTCGTTCAGAAAAACACCTGCCGGCCCCGGGTTCCTGACCAGGAATTCCCTGGTGCCTTTGGGTACCTTTTCTATTTCGTAGTACCCCCTGTTGTCGGTATACCCTTCCAGCCGGCTTTCGCTGTGGTCCGGATTCAGCATCACCACCTTCAACCCCTCAAAAACAAGGTTGTCAATCGTTTTCACAAACCCCGAGATCGTTTGTGTTTCGGTGGGACTCGTCAGGTAAATATGAAAAGTGGATTTCGGATTATCCACATATACGGAGGACTCATACCTGTCGAATCCTTCTCTGGTGGCCACCACCTGTTCATTTCCCTCCTTCAGGTACTGGATCATGTAATATCCTTCCTCATCGGAAAAGGCAGAGAATTTGCCGATCTGCACCTCCACACCCGGAACAGGGATGGTCGTACCTTCAAAATAAGTATAACCGGCCATGATCAGTCCCTCGCTGACCTGGATGGTCCTGGTCCGGGTCACCAGCTCTTTCCCGTCAGAAACTGTCAGGGTAATGTGCTCGTAACTCAACGGCTCGGCCCGGGTGGAGAGTTCCCAACTGGTGGAGGCCTGCGAAGGTTCTGCAATGAGGCCTCCTTCTGATTCCCAGAAGAATTCCAGTGGATCGCCGTCCCTGTCATGTACAACGGCTGAAACCAGGATATCTGAACCGGGGGTGAAGTTTTCAGGAGGATCAAGGATGATGGATTCAATGACGGGCGGACTGTTCCTAAGCTCGCCAATGCAAGAGACCAGGAATACTGGCAGCACAATCGCAATATGTGAAATCCATCTCATCGTTGATGCGTTCCTGTATGATCACTGAACTATTTATTCAAATTACGCATGCAATATACAGGTTTATAACCAATTGAAACATTTTTTTTTAATGTTTGTAATTTCTTTTTGATGAAAATCATATTCCATTAAACGAAGCATTTGCATATCCTGTTGGTTCATTCGTCCCTCTCTATTTGAACTTGACAAATAGTTGGCTTATATTTATCAATTAAACCCCTGAATTTAACCTGAATGCCGGGCATTCCCAAAAGACTATCCCGGTTCTGGAAGGAACTTAGGCAGCGCAGGGTCATCCGTGTATTGGTCGTATATGTGGCTGTAGGTTTCGCGGTCATCGAATTCGTGGATATCGTGACAGAACCTTTAAGCCTGCCCTCATGGGCACTGACCCTGGTGATCGTCCTGGTCTCGGTCGGACTTCCCATTGTGCTTGTCCTGGCGTGGGCCTATGATATCACCCCCGAAGGAATAAGGAAATCAAACGCAAACGGTCCAGCCAGCGGAGAAAAAGATCTGAATCATCTCAGAAGCCCTGGGGACCAGAAGAATGAGGATCTTCAGGATCCGATCAGACCGAATCCGCCCCGGGAACACTCCATCGTCATTCTCCCCTTTGAGGATATGAGTCCGGAAAAAGACAATGAATATTTCTGCGACGGGATCACAGAGGAGATCATCAATGCCCTCACAAAAATTGAAGACCTGCATGTGGTAGCCCGTACATCTGCATTTGCATTCAAGGGACAGAGCACTGACGTCAGGGAGATCGGCAGGAAGCTGGGTGTGGCCAAGCTTCTTGAAGGAAGTGTCAGGAAATCTGGAAATCAGTTGCGCATAACGGCCCAGCTGATCAATATTGAGAATGGCTATCAATTATGGTCGGAAAGGTATGACAGGGACCTGTCCGATATTTTTGAAATACAGGATGACATCTCGATGCAAATTGTTAGCAAACTGAAGATAAGCATCGGGGCAGGAGATGAGAAAGTGCTTTTCAGGCGCTATACCGAAAATCTTGAAGCTTTCAACCTCTACCTGAAGGGACGGTACTTCTGGAACAGGCTGACGGAAGATGGCCTTCACAAATCACTTGATTTTTTCAGGCAGGCCATTCAGATTGACAAAAACTATGCACCGGCATATTCCGGTATCTCTGACGCTTACTGCCGGCTGGCATGGTATTCTTACAGTGCTCCTCAGGAGGTATTCCCCGGGGCAAAGGAGGCTGCGGGAAAAGCACTTGAACTGGATGATCATCTTCCGGAGGCTTATGCTTCCCTTGGCTTTGTCAGCATGTGCTTCGACAGGGATTATGAAAAAGCCATGAAGGAGCTGAAAAAGGCCATCGATCTGAATCCGGGATTTGCTGGGGCCCACACATATTATTCCATCTGCCTTGCCATCACAGGTTTGCATGAGGAATCCATCAGGGAAGGCAAAAGAGCCCTTAATCTGGATCCCCTTACTCCGATGATGTATGTCAATCTGGCCGGCAGATACTATTATGCGCGTCAGTATCATTTATGTATTGAACACGTAAAGCAATCGCTCGAACTGGATCCGGAATTCGAGATTGCACATTTTTACCTGGCATATTTTTATAACCAGTGGGAAATGCACACCGAAGCCCTGGCAGAAATCCAGAAACTGATCGGGTATTTTGGACGGAAGAATCCTGCATTTCTATCAGCCCTGGCAATCATCCTGGCTTCATCAGGAAATACTGAGGCTGCGGAGGAAGTGATTGATGAGATTATGGAACTGTCAAGGGAAAAATACATATCATTCTTCTGGCTGGCAACCATCTTTGTGGTGGTAGGTCAATATGACAAAGCTTTTGAATTGTTTGAAGAGGCCTATCAGAGCCATGAAGTGCTGATGATATTTCTCAATGTGGATCCGATCTTCGACCGGATCAAACCGGACCAAAGATTTCAGGCACTGATCAAGAAAATGAATTTTATTCTATGAAAATGCGCCGTCCAAACAAACTGGTCCGCTTCTGGCAGGAACTGAAACGGCGGAATGTGGTACGGGTCATCACCGTGTATGCCGCGGCGGCTTTCGTGATCCTGGAACTGGTGGATATTGTGGCCCCTTCCCTGGGCCTGCCCCTTTGGACACTCAACCTGGTCCTCATACTGCTCATTGTTGGATTCATCATTGCCATCATCCTCGGCTGGGTCTACGACATCCATCCGGAAGGAGGGATCGTGAAGACCGACCCTTCGGAAAAGGCCAGGACTGCGGAAACACCGAAAACTTCCAATGGCTGGAAGATTGCCAGCTATATCAGTTTTGCAGTGATTATCGGACTGATCGTTTTAAATATCATTCCCCGTACAGATAAAACGAAAATACTTGAAAAATCAATAGCAGTCCTTCCTTTCAGCTATTTCAATGCAAACCCTGACGCTGAAGATATCGGCGATGCCTTTACCAGTGAGATCATTACGCAACTCTATAAGGTAAGGGGATTTGACCGCATCATCTCCTACACATCCACTTTGCGGTACAAGGGCCCGGCTAAACCCTCTTTGCCCGTCATTGGTGAGGAGCTTGGAGCAAGCTATATTATCGAAGGTTCCCTGGAAAGACAAAACGAAAAAGTATCCATCCACGTTCAGATCATTCAGGCTGCAAGTGACGATCACATATGGGCAGAGGAGTTCAGTGGCAATTGGGAGGATATTTTCCTGATCCGGGCGAGTATAGCGAAGCAAATAGCCGCAGAACTTAAAACCATGCTGTCAAAGGGTGAGCAGGAACAGATAGAAGAGGAACCCACAGACAATCTGGATGCATATGATTTCTATTTACTGGGAAACCAATATAGAATGAGTCATTCGGAAGAAAATCTTATAAAGGCCATTCATTTTTATGAAACTGCTGCTGAAATCGATCCTGATTTTGCGCTTGCTTATGTTGGAATCGGTGAGTCTTATATGAATTTATTCTGGCACGGAAACTGGATCCCTGTCGATGCCTACGAACCGGCAAGACTCGCTTTATTGAAGGCATTGGAGATCAATGATCAACTTGCAGAGGGCCATCTTTCCCTGGGCAGGTTATACCTGGAATACGATTGGGACATAAAGGCTGCAGAGGAGGAACTGAAAAATGCGATCCTTCTGAATCCTAATCTTTCACAAGCTTACAGTGCCTACGCAGAATTGCTGATCCTTACCGGACAGTACGAGGAGAGCCATCAATGCCAGATACAGGCGTTAAAGCTGGATCCGAACTCCATCAGCAATCAGTATTATCTTGGATATACTTTATATAATACCGGGCAGACCGATTCCGCAATTAACTACCTCCGAACGCTAGTAAATGCAGAGACAACCTCTCTGGATCCCAGCTACTTGCTGGGGTATATATACCTTGAGAATGGAGATTATTTGAATGCAATCCACGAATTGGAGAAATATGTAAAGAAGGACAGCGTATCCCAGCATTATCGAATGTACCTCGGAATTGCCTATGCAAAGGCAGGAATGAAGGACCAGACCAGGAAACACCTGGAGGCATTGAAAGCATTGGAGAAAGAATCCAGGACAGTCTCTTTTGGCAAGGCTGCGCTGCATGCAGAGCTCGGAGAGATCGATTCTGCCATTTACTGGCTTCAGAGATCCTACGATGAAAGGTACCAGCATCTACTGTATCTCAGGCCAGTGAAAGCAATGTTCTCCACCATCCGGTCTGATCCGGGGTTCATCGAAATTTATAAAAAAGTGTGGCCTGATAAATAATCACAAGTATGGACGGTGATTCCAATAAAATATCCCGTTTCTGGCAGGAGTTGAAGCGCAGGAAGGTCTTCCGGGTGATCGCCATGTATGCCGGTGTGGCCTACATAATTATTGAGCTGGTCAGTAATGTGGCAGAACCCCTGCATCTGCCGGAATGGACGGCAACCCTGGTGATCCTATTGCTTGCCATCGGATTTCCCATCGTGGCTGTTCTGTCATGGATTTTTGATGTGACTCCTGAAGGCCTGAAGAAAACCGGTCCGGCCAGAGGTGCCGGAAAACAGAAGATTCAGACTTCTAAAAGAAGAATCAAGGTGAGTAACGGGATCATCGCCGCACTGGTCGTGGTTGTATGCATCCTGCTTTACCCGAAAATATTCAAGCCCGACAGACTGGAACAGCTCCGCTCAAAAGGTGAGATCTCGGTGGCCGTCATGCCGTTTCATAATAGGTCTGGCGATAAATCGAAGGATTTCTGGCAGGAAATGATCCAGGACAACCTGGTCAACTCCCTGTCGAATGCAGAACCGCTGAAAGTCAGGCAAACCGAATCGGTCACTGCGCTGCTTCAGAACGCCGAAGTCAAAAACTATGCCGCGATCACCCCTGCCGTTGCAGGCCATGTCTCGCAAAAGCTCGATGCCAGTGTTTTTGTGCAAGGCAGCGTAAACCAGGCAGGTCAAACGGTACGGTTGAACGCCAAACTGATCGATTCGAAAACGGAAGAGGTATTTCAATCTTTCCAGATCGACGGATCACCGGAGGATATTTTATATCTGACCGATTCCCTGTCATTGATGGTGAAGGATTACCTGGTCGTTTCTATCCTGAAAATGGAAGCTCAACCGGATCTGCGCTTTGCCATAACCGCCAGATCGCCGGAGGCCATGAGATATGCATTGGATGGGACAACGGCATTTAAAGATCTTAATTTTGAGGCAGCAAGAGAAATGTGGCACAAGGCGATGGAGATTGATTCCAATTATTTCGGGATTTTGATCCATATGGCATATGCCTTCGGGAACCAGGGATACATTGAAGAGGCCAGGCAATGGGCCCTGAAAGCTTATAACAGAAAGGATGATATGACCAGGATGGAAAAGCTGTATGCAGACATAATCTATGCAAGGTATTTAGGCACTCCCCAGGATGTGATCAAAGGCTACAGACAGGCCCTTGAACTGGATGATCAGCAGGCAAATCTCTTATATAACCTTGGAAGACAGCATAATAGAATCCATCAATTTGAAAAGGCTATTCCTGTTTTTGAAAAAGCCCTGGAGATCTATGACAAATGGGGTATAAAACCTTTCTGGGTTTACAATTACACTTTACTGGGGGACGCTTACCATCAACTCGGTTTGTATCGGAAAGAAAAGAGGCTTTACAGGAAAGCAGAAAAGGATTTTCCGGATGATCGTTTGCTGATCTACAACCAGGCCTTGCTGGCGTTTAGCAGGGGAAGGGAAGAAAAAGCCAGTGAATTCATAGACAGGTTTGTAACCCTATGCAAAGAAAGCTTGTTTTCCGAAGCAGAGACGGCATTCTGGCTGGGCAGCCTTTATTGGGATGCGCAACGGATTGACCAGGCAGAGTCGTATTTTCGTAAGACACTGGAACTTGAACCTGGCGATCCGGAGACCATGAACAACATGGCATTCTTCCTGGTTGAGACAGGACGAAATCTGGATGAAGCACTCGAACTGGTGGACCGGGCACTTGTATTGAATCCGGAGAACTACAATTACCTCGATACCAAAGGATGGGTACTTTACAAACAGGGGAAAAAACGTGAAGCCCTGGAACTCCTGGAAAAAAGCTGGGAACTGAAACCGGTATACAACCATGAAATATACCTCCACCTCGAGGAAGTCAGAAAGGCAGTGGCCGGGGAACCGGAATCCCAACCCAATTGACTTTCATTGCTTTCCGTATTAACTTGCAAATAGCAATCCTGACCCAATGCCCCACAAACTATCCCGGTTCTGGCAGGAGTTGAAAAGGCGCAGAGTGATCCATGTGATCGTTGTATACGCCTCTGCTGCGTTTGTGATCATAGAGCTTGTGAATAATATCTGGGAGACCCTCCAGATGCCTGCCTGGACCCCGGCCCTGACACTTATCCTTCTGGTCATCGGGTTTCCGCTGGCTGTCATTTTCACATGGATCTATGGGCCATCACCCGACGGCATCACGAAGGAAGGTGCGAAAGTCCCCGGGGATCGTGTCCCCAGGTTTGAGAACTCGATAGCGGTCCTTCCTTTCCAGGACATGAGCGCTGAAGGGGACCAGGAATATTTCTGTGATGGCATGGCAGAAGAGATCATCAATTCCCTTGCACATGTGAGCAACCTGAAGGTCATCGCCCGGACTTCTGCATTTGCATTCAAGAACCACAAAATGGATATGCGTGAGATCGGTGAGAAATTGAACGTGGAAGCACTGCTGGAGGGAAGTGTCCGGAAGAGCAACAACAGGCTTCGCATTACCGCCCAGCTGATCCGGGCCGAAGATGGTCTGCATATCTGGTCGGAACGTTTCGATCGAACTCTGGATGATGTTTTTGCCATACAGGACGAGATCTCGCTGGCGATTGTGGATCATCTGAAAGCCAGTCTCCCGAATACTGAAAGGCGTTCATTGTTGAAACACAACGTTGAGAACCCAGATGTCTATGACCTGTATTTACTTGGAAGGTTTTACACCAACAGGAGGAATACGGAATCGTTGAATAGAGCCATTGATCTTTACCGGGATGCAATCCGTCTTGATACTGCATATGCCCTTGCTTATGCGGGATTATCCGAAGCACTGACCTTAACAGGTATCGGGTATTGTTCTCTTCCCCTGAAAGATGTATTCCCGAAAGCAAAGGAAGCGGCGCAGAAAGCAATCCAACTGAACAATGAATTGTGTGAAGCCCATACTGCCATGGCATTTGCCAAGCAGTATTTCGAATTTGACTGGCCTGTTATTGAGCAGGAATGGAAACGTGCAATTGAGCTGAATCCCGGGTATGCGCCGGCCCACCAATGGTACGGGGAATATCTCTTTATCATGAAAAGATGGGAAGAAGCAGAAAAAGAGATCAGGCTTGCACTCGAACTGGATCCCCTGTCATTCGTCATCCAGACAGAGCTTGGCTGGCTCTACCATTACCAGAACAAGATGGACCAGGCTATAGAGCAATACCGTAAGGTGATTGAAACGGCTCCGGATTATGCCGTGGTCCACTTCAACCTGGGAACTGCCCTGACGATCAAGAAAATGTATAGGGAAGCCATTGAAGCCTCAAAAAAAGCCGTGGATCTTTCAGGAGGCAGCCCATTCATGAAAGCCGGTCTGTCTTACGCATATGCCCTGTCCGGGGATGTTGCCTCAGCCATACAGATCAGGGATGAGCTTATCCAGCTAGCAGATTCAGGGCATCTTGTGCAAGGTCCGCTGGTTACAGTGTATGTGGGATTGAAAGAGAGGGAGGAAGCCATGAGGTGCCTCGAAATCGCATACAGGAATAAAGAGAACATGTCATTCCTGGCCCGGGCATGGTATGAGGACTACCTTGGGTCTAACCTGCTGAGCGCTGTTCCGGGATTTCAACAGATCCAAAAGAAAATCGGTCTGGAATGAGCAATCCGGATAAAATATCCAGGTTCTGGCAGGAGCTGAAGCGCAGGAAGGTGTTCCGGGTGGTTGCCATGTACGCCGGGGCGGCCTATATCATCATTGAACTGGTCAATAATGTGTCGGCACCGCTTCATCTACCTGAATGGGTGCCGGCTTTTATTATTGTCTTGCTTGCCATAGGCTTTCCTTTAGTGGCCATCCTGTCCTGGATATTTGATTTCACTCCTGACGGGTGGAGAAGAACTGAACCTGTTAAGCAGCCTGGGGCTCAAAAAACAGAGGCCGTTCCCGGAAAAAGAAGATTAAGACCGAGCGATGTAATCATTGCAGCGCTGGTTGTTATCATTGGTATACTGGTTTACCCGAAGGTCTTCAGCAAGGATAAGTTTAAAGAGATCCGTGATCCGGAAGGCAGGATTTCCATCGCGGTGATTCCCTTTGATAACCAGACGGGAGATTTGGAAATGGAATGGTTCCGGAAAGGTGTTGTTTCCCTTCTCGTAAATGAACTGGGCAGGTCCAGAGAACTGGTCGTCTGCGATGATTATAACATCAATGAGGCGATTGAAAACACCCAACAGGTGTACAGCGCAGGAATATCCTCTTCCCAGGCAAGAAAAATTGCTGAAACTGTTCATGCAGGGGTTTATATATCCGGAAGTTACCAGGGAAGAGAGAACAACCACCTGGTCCTTGCGAAACTGGCTGATACCAGGTCGGGTAAGTTGATGTGGACCATCCGTGTACATGGTAACCTGAACTCCTCAGAATATATTGATATGACCGATTCACTCTGCTATGAGATCAAAAATTACCTGGAGATCAGCAGGATGAAACAGAAAGCAGATTTTGACCAGCGGGAAGTGTATACCCGTTCCGCACAGGCTTATAAATACTATCTCCAGGGGGTGGATGCAGAATATGACAACGATAAAGTGGCAGCCGTCGGTTTTTTCAACAGGGCCATCGAATCAGACTCAGGTTTTGCAATGGCATATATCAGTCTGGTCCGGGCACTTTTTAACCAGGGGAAATTAACTGAATCTGAACAGACCCTGGCAGAAGCCCGCAAATTGTATGACAGGTGCCCGTTGATACTTCAGCTCAGGCTGGATGAATACTCGGCAACCCAGAAAAAGGATATGCATGAGGTAATCCGGATCAAGAAACAGATTATCGAAATGGACCCGGATAACCGCCGGGAATGGCATGCCCTGGGATGGGCTTATGACCTGCTGCATCAGTATGATAAATCCATTGAAGCCTATGAAAAGGTCCTGGAACTTGACAGGAAATGGGGAGGAAGCTGGAGATGGGTGTGGACCTATATACAGCTCGGAAATGCCTGTCACATGACCGGAGATCATAAAAGGGAACGGGAAGTATATCAGATGGCGCTGGAAATTGTACCGGACCAGGTAGATATTCTTTTTCAGCAGGCTGCCTGCGCCCTGTCACAGGGAGACACCCTGACAGGAAACAGATACGTTGAAATGTACAAACAGCAATTGACCGCAAAAGGGACCACGCAGCCAATCCTTCTGGCAAATTTGTCCAATCTATATGAGCGTGCCGGAATGATCGGCCGGGCGGAATCCCTGATCAGGCAGGCCCTGGAAATTGAGCCTGACAATCACGATTTTCAGTTCAGGCTGGCGCAGATACTGATCTTTTCTGAACTGAATATCGATGAAGGGCTTCAGCTGATCGACCGGGTTCTTGAAGCTGAACCGGGTGAACCTTTTGCCATGGATATCAAAGCCTGGGGACTTTATAAAAAGGAGAAATACGAAGAATCACTTCAGTTGCTGTATATGGCATGGGATTCATTGCTGTATTATGATCACAATGTGTTTTTACATATGAAAGCAGCTGAGGAACAGGTTAAGAGACATCACAAATAACCGGGAAAGGGTATTAAAGAGTGGGCCTGGTCATATTGAATGTTCTCTGACCGTATTATCTTACCGGCCAGGTTGATTCGGCGGTCAAATATCTTCGGAGAAGAACAGAACTGAACCCCAATTCAGGCCAATGCCCCAGCATTACTAGATGTTCCTCGGCATCGCCTGCGCAACGGTTGGAATGGTGGAAAAGACCAGGGAACAATTGGAAGTGATTGATAAGCTGGAAGAAGAATCAGGGAAAGTTTCTTTTGCCAGGGCCGCTTTGCTGGCTGATCCGCGATTCATTGCCCTCCAGGACTCCATCAATGTTATCATCAAATAAGGCTCATCAGGATCTGGCCCGAAGATCAGGAAACATCTCTGTCATGTCAATGGGATTCCGGGAATCTTATTTCCCCCTGCGCAGCTTGCGCACCTGGTTCCAGTTGGTGAATTTGCGTAGCAAATCCCAGACCAGGGTGAGGTAGAAAACCAGGGTGGAAAGCCAGATGACGGCCAGGTTGAACCAGAAGGTGTCAATAGATAGGGAACCC
>DSDZ01000114.1 GCA_011048475.1 Bacteroides sp.
GGGTGGATCCCCTTCCAGTCCCGTGAGGGCGAACATCTTGTTCATGACTTTGAAGACCAGCACATCCTCCCCGAAGGGAAAACCTTCGGTGACCCCTGGCTTGGCCAGGCAGTATTCGCGGATCTCTTCTATGTTCATGCCATGCAGGTATAAGTCGATGATGCATTCTTCGGAATCCTGCCCGCTGCAGTCTCTTAAAATTAATAAATTTAGGCAAGCAGGATGACTCCTTTCAAGTGTCCCTTATGAAAATGCTCCAACTTATCACTGTTGCACTCTGCTTACAGGCAACTGTGATACATGCCCAGACTGATCGGATATTTCAATTCGGACCCAAAGCCATTTCTGCGAATTCGGACATAACGACCAGAAACGCCTGGGGAATGGGATCGGCCCCTGGACCTCATTCAGTGACCTGCTGGCAGAGTTTGTGAACCGTTCGCGTGAAAAGGGTGCCATCCCCGTTTTTATCACCCCCACCCGGCGCCGCTCGTTCGATGATTCAGGGCGGATCACCCTGACCCACGGCGACTATCCCGCTGCCATGCGAAAGGTTGCTGACTCGCTGGAGATCCCGCTGATCGACCTGCATCAAGTGACAAAGATCCTGTACGAAGCCTGGGGTATTGAAACCTCTAAAAAGGCGTTCGGCCAGTCCCAACGATCCCGAGGACTGGTCCCTGCCGGAGAGTCCCAGGTATATCAGTAAGAAACCTCCTTACGCTCCCTGAACATGTAAGTCAGTTTGACGTAGCGACGAGATACCCTTCAGTAATGCCGGGTTTTGGTTATATAATGGTTCTGATATAGTCCCTGCATGCCCTGTCTATCTCACTCCTCATTTCATCCCGGCCTGATTCCTTTTTTATAAAGTCTATTACCCTTGTTCCATCATTTGAAACGGAATTGACCTTCATGGCCGCAATATCATCCATGGAAGCGATTCGCAAGCCTTCAATATTCTGAATTTCATTGATCATGGGATATTTATGGGCCAGAAAATCTATGTAAAAAGTGAAATCAGACTTAATTTTTTCCAGTAGATCCTCAGCATCAAAATCCAGTGTAGTAAAAAGATCTGTCTCATTGGATTTACGATGACCGATCATAAGCGCCAGTCCGGTACCTCCGACAAGAAAAAAATCCTTCAGTTAGTCTTTTTCCTGTAATGCAAATAACAGATCCAGCACCGTTTTGTCCAGTGCATTTTTTTGTAGCATCGAAATTCATCTGGTTTAAGCTGATATACACCCGAAACAAAATGGAGGGTTTTCTTATCAAGACTTCCTAAAGAACGACTTTCCTCATGGATGGGACAGATCGTGTGCATTTTCTATTTCTCTGATTTAGCTATCAGCTTCTGTCCCGGCGATTTTTATTCCGCCTGCGGATAAAATGCATTCTCAATATGTTCGATCTCCACCCCGCCGGAATGATAATAAACCGCGATCACATCGAAGCGGACGGGCATGCGGACATGGTAGAGCCTGATAAAAGCATCGGCTGCCAGGACAATGTGTCTTTGTTTCTTCCCGTCCACCACATCCCAGGGCTGGTTCACCCGGTTCCCTTCCATGGATTTCACCTCCACGATCACCAGCTCGCCTTTGTGGACAGCGATCAGGTCCAGCTCCTTCTTACCCCAGCGCCAGTTGGACTTCCATATATAATACCCCCTGGTTATCAGGTACCGTGCAGTCAGCTGCTCGGCGTTTTTTCCGAACCGGCAATGATTCATCCTGACGTTTCTTTCTCCTTGATGTGGTAAATTCGTACTCCATCAGCCATGGGTGACAGCACATTTTATCCTATCTTTGTGCGGCTTTGTTCCGCATTTCGATCTTTCATTCATGATGCATTATATCAATGGGGTACAGTCATTTTGAGAATTCAGGAAGTGACAAGTTTGTGACTTTTTATTAATCTTGTTACGTACCATATCAATACCCGTTTAATTATAAGATTTGTAATATGTTAAAAATAAACAGGTTAGGTTATGTCATCAGAAACCTGGAATATGCAGGAAAGTCACAAAAAAGTGAAAAAGTCACCAATCTGTGACTTTCTGTTTTTACGAAAACAGCACCCTGGTCTTCGAATGGAATCTTAAGTAACCTGATCTTTTCAAACGAAATCTGAGACACACTGGCCTTTTCAAACGAAATCTGAGGCAACCTGTTCTAATGATAAAAAATATGGCACATAAACGGATCAGCCAGTTGTATATGACCATCGTCACAGACAACGGGATCCGAAGTGTAACCAAATCCTCTTACTGAAGCATGACGAAACGATCTTTCAAACGGACCCTGGTCACCTCCGCACTGCCCTATGCGAACGGGCCCCTCCACCTGGGCCACCTGGCAGGGGTGTATGTTCCTTCCGATATCTATGTCCGTTACCTGCGGCAGCGGGGCAGGGATGTGATCTCCATCTGCGGATCGGACGAACACGGGGTGCCCATCACCCTGAAGGCCAGGCACGAGGGGACCACCCCGCAGGAGGTGGTGGACCGCTACCACGCCCTGAATAAGAAAGCTTTCGAGGATTTCGGGATCACCTTCGACATTTACGCACGCACCACCAGCCCGGTGCATTATGAAACCGCTTCTGAATTTTTCACAACCCTTTATGAAAAAGGGGTATTCGTGGAAAAGACCTCGGAACAGTATTACGATGAGGAGGCAGCCGCATTCCTGGCCGACCGGTACATCACGGGGACCTGTCCCCACTGCGGGAACCCCTGTGCATACGGTGACCAGTGTGAACAATGCGGCACCTCTCTCAGTCCCACCGACCTGGTCAACCCGGTTTCCACCATCAGCGGCAGCAAGCCGGTTTTGAAAGAAACCAGACACTGGTACCTGCCGCTGGATCGCTATGAAGCCTGGCTGAAAAAGTGGATCCTCGAGGATCACCGGGAATGGAAATCCAATGTATACGGACAGTGCAAATCCTGGCTGGATCAGGGACTGCAGCCGCGGGCCGTGAGCAGGGACCTGGACTGGGGGGTGCCCGTTCCTCTGGAAGATGCCCAAGGGAAGGTGCTTTACGTGTGG
Source organism: Bacteroides sp. (assembly GCA_011048475.1). Lineage (GTDB taxonomy): Bacteria > Bacteroidota > Bacteroidia > Bacteroidales. Next base: position 3,060 of record DSDZ01000114.1, read on the forward strand.
TTCGATGCGCCCATCGGGTATATATCGGCCACCAGGGAGCTGACCCCCGATTGGGAAAAATACTGGAAGGACGGGGATACACGGATGATCCACTTCATCGGGAAGGACAACATCGTGTTCCATTGCATCATCTTCCCGGCCATGTTAAAAGCGGAGGGGAGCTATATCCTGCCAGACAATGTGCCCGCAAACGAGTTCCTGAACCTGGAAAACGACAAGATTTCCACCTCTCGAAACTGGGCCGTATGGCTGCATGAATACCTGGAGGATTTCCCCGGAAAGCAGGATGTGCTGCGGTATGTGCTCTGTGCCAACGCTCCGGAGGCCAAGGACAACGACTTCACCTGGAAGGATTTCCAGAACCGCAACAACAACGAGCTGGTGGCCATCCTGGGAAATTTTGTGAACCGTGCCATGGTGCTGACCCATAAGTATTTCAGTGGAAAAGTGCCTGCGGTTACACAACTGACCCCCGCCGACAGCGAGGTGCTTGAACAGATCGGCGCCATCAGGGAGGGCGTGGAACAGAGCCTTGAAAATTTCCGCTTCAGGGAGGCGGTGAAAGTGGCAATGGACCTGGCCAGGCTGGGGAACAAGTACCTGGCGGAAACAGAACCCTGGAAACTGATCAAACAGGACCCTGACAGGGTGGCCACCATCCTGAATGTCGCCCTCCAGATCTCTGCCAGCCTGACCCTGCTCCTGGATCCGTTTCTGCCTTTCTCCATGAAAAAGCTCAGGGAGATGCTCCGCTTCGGGGAGACCTCTTGGGAGCTGACCGGCAAACCGGACCTGCTGAAAGCGGGACATGTCATCGGAGCAGCCTCCCTCCTGTTCGAAAAGATCGAGGACGAGCAGATCACCGCACAGCTGGATAAACTGATGCAAAGCAGGGACAACAACAAGGCAACGGACGGTGTGGCCCCCCTGAAGGAAGAGATCTCCTTCGAGGATTTCACCAGAATGGACCTCAGGGCAGGGACCATCCTGGAGGCGGAAAAAGTTCCCAAAACCAAGAAACTGATCCGGATGACCGTAGACCTGGGCATGGAACAGCGGACCATCGTTTCCGGGATCGCCGAGTTTTACGATCCCGGAGAACTGCCCGGAAAAAAGGTCACCGTCCTCGCCAACCTGGCGCCCAGGAACATCAGGGGGATCGAGTCAAAGGGAATGATCCTGCTGGCGGAAAATCCGGATGGCTCGTTACATTTCATCCAGCCCGCAGCCGAAGCGTTGAACGGTTCGGAGATCAACTGATCCTGGATCGGATCCCGGGGAGGCTAACGGGCTAGCAGCCAGCAATTCTGCAGCCCCGGTTCAGCCTTGAAGCCCTCCAGCCTCCTGAGCGCCTCCTGCTGGGTGGCGTAAGAGGCCACACTGACCCGGTACATGCGGTCATCGGTGATCATCACCTCCGCTCGGTACCCCTGTGCCCTCAACTGGTCCTGCAGTTCACTGGCATTTTTCAGGTGCCGGAAGCTTCCCGCGATGATAAAGTATTTGTCCCGGGTCTCCTGTTCTCCGGCTGACGCCCCGGTTGCCTCCTGTCCCCCTGCTTCCGGGGCGACCTCATCTGCCCGGGTTCCGGTATTTTCCGGTCCGGCTTGTTCCTCAACTTCAGTCCCCGCCGCAGCGGCGGACTCCTCTGGTGATGTCACCGCCGGCTGGGTTGCCGGCCGGGTGCTTTTTTTCTTCAGGATGATGCCTTCCCTTCCGAACTGAATCCCCCCTTCCTTTGAGCGGTTCAGCGGAATAAAGATCAGTGCCAGCAGGATCAGGATCAGGGAAGCCGTGATGATCCAGATGGCCCTCCATGCAGGTCTCCTGCGCTTTGGCTTTTCCTGGGGTTCCGGTGTCAACCAGGATGGAGTGAAATGTTCGGCCGTTCGTGCAGTCCTGACCGGTTCTCCGGCATCTGTATCCCCGGCAAATGATTCCCCTGCAGGTTCTTCCCCCGCAGGTTCCTCCGCGGAAGCCTTATCACTGGCAGCTTCATCCGCCAGCTCCCCGCCGGCAGCTTCAGCCTGAACGGCCGCAGATTCGTCCAGCTCCAAAAGGTCCATGGGTTCCAGTCCGTATTGGTCGGGTTCCAGGACCCATGCGGGATCTGTATGGAAATGCACTTTCCCTTCATCATCCCGGCTAAATGTACCTGTGCCAGTAAGAAGATAATTCTCACCCTTGTCCAGGGCAAACCGGATGGCATCCACCAGTTCCAGCACCTGCTGCTCGGCTTCCCCCGGATCCATATTTTCACCTGCCGAGCAGGTCGAGGCAAGCAGCCCGTCATCCTTGCTGTATTTCTCATCAAAACGGACCGACGGACCTGGCGGCCGGATCTTCCCCCCTGAAGGAGGGACTTCCCCGGGAACCTCTTTTATCTGAAGATTGCCGAAGCCCGGCAGGATGACACGCTTGCCCTCTGAAAGCAGCTGTCTGATATATTTTCCGATGACCACTTCTGATTTCATTGTACTGGTAAATGTACTCACAGCCATGATGATTTCAAAACGAAATTATAAAACCCTTTTTTATTATCTTCGTACACTGTTTGATAATTATCTTACCCGTTTATGCATAAAGGAGCTGCGATGAAAGAAATACAGATGGTGGATCTCCACGGCCAGTATCTGAAGATCAGGACCGAAGTGGATGAGGCAATTCAGAGGGTGATCGATTCCACGGCATTTATCAAGGGAAAGGAAGTCTTTCTTTTCCAGGACGAACTGTCGGCCTACACGGGAGCCGGCCACACCATTGCCTGCGGCAACGGGACCGATGCCCTGCAGGTGGCCATGATGGCCCTCGAAATTAAGCCCGGCGATGAGGTGATCACCACCCCCTTCACGTTCATCTCCACCATCGAAGTGATCAAACTTCTGGGAATGAAGCCCCTGCTGGTGGATGTGGAGAAGGGCAGCTTCAATATGGATCCCCTTTTGCTCCGGGACGTGATCACCGAACGCACAAAGGCCATCGTCCCGGTACATCTGTTCGGACAATGTGCCCACATGGAGCCAATCATGGAACTTGCGGCCGAACACGGACTGTTTGTGATCGAGGACAACGCACAGGCCATCGGTGCCGATTATCTCTTCTCCGACGGATCCACCCGCAAAGCCGGCACCATCGGGAACGTGGGCACCACCTCCTTTTTTCCTTCCAAAAACCTGGGGGCCTACGGGGACGGCGGGGCGCTTTTTACAAACGATCAGGGCCTGGCTGAAAAAATAAGTGCCCTGGTAAACCACGGGATGAAGCAGCGGTACTATTACGACTATGTGGGGATCAATTCCAGGCTGGATACCCTGCAGGCGGCCATCCTCCGGGTGAAACTGAAGCAGCTTCCTGCTTATCACCTTGCCAGGCAGCAGGCGGCCTTGTTCTACGATGAGGCATTCTCGGGCATCGCGGGTCTGAACATCCCCGAACGCTCTCCCTACTCCACCCATGTCTTCCACCAGTACACCATCCGGGTTCCCCGGGAAGCAAGGGACCCCCTGAAGGAATGGCTGGCGGGAAAGAAGATCCCTTCCATGGTCTATTACCCGGTCCCGCTTCACCTGCAGCATGCCTATGCCGACCTGGGATACGGTGCGGGTGATTTTCCGGTAGCCGAAAAACTATCACAAGAAGTGCTTTCCCTTCCCATGCACACGGAACTGGACGCGGAACAGCTCTCATACATCGCCGCAGAGGTCCGCGCCTTTTTCAAACTGTGAAACATGAAAGACTATTTTGCACACGAAACAGCGGTAATTGATGAAGGGGTGCAGATCGGAGCGGGGACAAAGATCTGGCATTTCTGTCACATCATGACGGGTTGTACCATCGGGGAAAACTGCAACCTGGGTCAGAATGTGGTGGTCTCGCCCGAAGTGGTGCTGGGGAATAATGTGAAGGTCCAGAACAATGTGTCCATCTATACAGGGGTCATCTGCGAGGATGATGTCTTCCTGGGCCCTTCCATGGTCTTCACCAATGTGATCAATCCCCGCAGTGCTGTCAGGCGAAGGGACGAATACATGGCCACCGTGGTGGGCAGGGGGGCCACCATCGGCGCCAATGCCACCGTTGTCTGCGGAAACAGCATCGGTAAATTTGCATTCATCGGTGCGGGTGCGGTGGTGACCCGGGAGGTAAAGCCCTATGCCCTGGTGGTGGGCAACCCGGCCAGGCAGGTGGGCTGGATGAGTGAGTACGGCCACCGCCTCAATTTTGACGAGGAGAACATCGCTACCTGTCCCGAGAGCCATGAACGGTACAGGCTCGGGGACGGCGTCGTGACAAAAATAGAAACCTGATATGACAGAACCAGTGAAGAACTTTGCTTTGATCGGGGTGGCCGGCTACATTGCCGAAAGACACGTCAGGGCCATCCGGGATACCGGAAACAACCTGGTGGCGGCCCTGGACCCATTCGACAGCGTGGGTTTTATTGACAGCTATTTCCCGGATGCAGATTTTTTTACCGAATTTGAACGGTTCGACCGTCACATTGCCAGGATGAACCGGACCGGGAAAAAAGTGGATTATGTAAGCATCTGTTCACCCAACTACCTCCACGATTCGCACATCCGGTTTGCCCTCCGGAACGAAGCGGAAGCCATCTGTGAAAAACCGGTTGTGCTGAATCCCTGGAACATTGATGCGCTGCTGGATTACCAGCACGAAACCGGGAAAAAGGTCTGGAATATCCTTCAGCTGCGGCACCATCCCTCCATTGCCGCGCTCCGCGAGCAGGTGCTGGAAGGCCCGGCCGGCCGGACCTACGACATTGATCTCTCATACATCACCAGCAGGGGGAACTGGTACCATTACTCCTGGAAAGGCAACCAGGAGAAATCAGGAGGGATCGCCACCAACATCGGGGTTCATTTCTTTGACATGCTCACCTGGATCTTCGGGGAGGTGAAACTGAACATTGTCCACTTCCTGGAACAGAGCAGGGCCGCCGGCTTTCTGGAGCTTGAAAAAGCACGTGTGCGCTGGTTCCTGAGCATCGAATACAACGACATTCCCCGGGAGATCCGCGACAACGGGCAGCGCACCTACCGGTCCATTACCCTGGACGGAAAAGAGATCGAATTCAGCGGCGGATTTACAGACCTGCATACAATCTCATACCAGAAGATCCTGGAGGGAAAAGGTTTCGGTCTGGAGGATGCACGCAAATCGATCCAGACGGTATATGCCATCCGCAATGCCAACCCGGTGGGGATCAAAGGAGATTACCATCCCATCATTAAAAAAATTACTAGATGATTTACAATGATTTGATTCAGAAGAAAAAAAAGATGGCAGTCATCGGACTGGGATATGTCGGATTGCCCATCGCACTCGAATTTGCCAGGAAAATTCCGGTCATCGGCTTCGATATCCGGGAGGACCGTGTCCATCTGATGAAGCAGCGGATCGATCCCAGCAATGAACTGGGGCCAGAAGCCTTTGACGGCTGCGATATCAAGTTCACTTCCAGCCTTGAAGATATCAGGGAAGCCTCATTTTACGTGGTTGCCGTCCCGACCCCCGTCGATGAGCACAAGAAACCCGACCTGAGACCTGTGATATCGGCCACCGAAACGGTGGGAAAGGTGCTATCCGAAGGGGATTACGTGGTGTACGAATCAACCGTATATCCCGGATGCACCGAGGAGGATTGCATTCCTTTGCTGAGCAAACTGTCCGGACTCAAATACATCGACCAGTTCAAGGTGGGATTTTCCCCCGAACGGATCAATCCGGGCGACCGGGAACATACCCTGACGAAGATCGCTAAGGTTACCTCGGGATGCGATGAGGAATCGGCCGGGGAGATCGCCAAAACCTACGAGCTGGTTATCGAGGCCGGCGTGCACAGGGCCAGCTCCATCAAGGTCGCCGAGGCAGCGAAGATCATCGAGAATGCACAGCGGGATATCAACATTGCATTCATGAACGAATTGTCAATGATCTTCAACAAGATGGGGATCAATACTTACGAGGTCCTGGAAGCCGCGGGCACCAAATGGAACTTCCTGAAGTTCCAGCCCGGACTGGTGGGGGGGCACTGCATCGGCGTGGATCCCTATTACCTTACCTACAAATCGGCAAAGTTCGGTCACCATGCCCAGATCATCAATTCAGGAAGGGCGATCAATGACGGAATGGCAGCCTATGTGGCCCGGCAGGTGACCCTGAAACTCTCTTCGATCTTTCCCAACCTGAAAGATTGCAGGGTGTTGGTGATGGGTGCCACCTTCAAGGAGAACGTGAGTGATATCCGGAACTCCAAGGTAGCCGATGTGGTCAGTGAACTGAAGGAGTTCGGGGTGAAGGTGGAGGTGGTGGACCCCCATGCCTCCCCTGATGAGATCCGCAAAGAGTACGGATTTGAGCTTTCCCCTTCCATTCAGGGACCCTATCACGGGATCGTGGTGGCAGTGAATCACAGGGAGTATGCCATGCTGGATGAGGAGTACTTCCGCTCCATCACCGTTCCGGGAGCGGTGTTTGCTGACCTGAAGGGGATCTTCAGGGGACGGATCTCCCCGCTCAATTACTGGAGCCTTTAAATCACACATACAATGGCAACTGTTCTGGTTACAGGAGGTACGGGATACATCGGATCCCACACGGTGGTGGAGCTGCAGGGGGAAGGACACGAAGTCGTGGTCATCGACAACCTTTCCAATTCCGAACGTGAAGTGCTGGAAGGGATCGCTTCGATCACCGGGAAAATGCCCTTCTTCGAAGAGGTGGACCTCAGAAACAGGAAGGCCACTTACGGAGTATTCGAAAAATATCCCCGGATCGAAGCGATCATTCATTTTGCCGCCTTCAAGGCGGTGGGGGAAAGCGTGGAAAAACCCCTCACCTACTATGAAAACAACCTGCTTTCGCTGATCCACCTGCTGGAAGCCATGAACCGGTACGGGGTACATCATTTTCTCTTCTCCTCATCCTGCACCGTTTACGGAGAACCCGACCGGCTGCCTGTCACCGAGGATGCCCCGGTAAAAAAGGCCAGTTCGCCTTACGGGAACACCAAGCAGATCAGCGAGGAGATCCTCCGGGATGCGATGGTGCCGTCCCCGCAATTAAGGGTCATCTCCCTGCGGTACTTCAATCCGATCGGAGCCCATCCTTCGGCAATGATCGGGGAACTTCCCCTGGGCATTCCCAACAACCTGGTCCCTTTCATCACCCAGACGGCCATCGGCATCCGGGACCAGCTCAATGTGTTCGGGGATGATTACAACACACCTGACGGAACTGCCATCAGGGATTACATCAACGTGGTGGACCTGGCCTGGGCCCACGTGACGGCCATCGACCGGCTGCTGCAGGGGAAACAGCGGTCTCCCTACGAAGTCTTTAACCTGGGCACCGGCAAGGGACTTTCCGTTTTTGAGATCATCCATGCTTTCGAAAAGGCCACCGGGGTGAAGGTCAGGTACCGGGTGACAGGAAGGCGTGAGGGGGACGTGGAACAGGTTTGGGCGGACACCGGATACGCCAACAGGGAACTGGGGTGGAAAGCTGAAAGGGGGATCGGGGAAACCCTTCTTTCAGCCTGGAACTGGGAAAAGCATCTGCAATCAAAAAAAACCGGCCGATGAATCCCTCGCCTCATAAAACCCTGCTGATCACCGGAGGGGCCGGATTTATCGGATCCCATGTGGTCCGGAAAATGGTGCTGGACCATCCTGATTACCTGATTATTAACCTGGATCAGCTTACCTACGCGGGCAACCTTGAGAACCTGAAGGATGTGGAGGACCGGCCCAATTACACCTTCTTAAGGGGGAACATTACGAATGAATCATTCCTTGAGGATCTGTTCAGCCGGTATTCCTTCGACGGGGTGATCCACCTGGCCGCCGAAACGCATGTGGACCGTTCCATCACGGATCCCAAGGAGTTTATCCGGACCAACATCGTGGGCACGGTCAACCTCCTGAACTGCTGCCGCACAGCCTGGCAGGATCCCGCGGACCACCTGTTCTATCATATTTCCACCGACGAGGTATACGGAAGCCTGGGGGAGGAAGGATCCTTCACCGAAGAGACCCCGTATGACCCGCGCAGTCCCTATTCCGCCTCCAAAGCCAGTTCCGATCACCTGGTCAGGGCCTATTTCCACACTTACGGATTGCCCGTGGTGATCTCCAACTGTTCCAACAATTACGGTCCCAACCAGTTCCCGGAAAAGCTGATCCCGCTCTCCATCCACAACATCCTGCACATGCAACCCATTCCCATTTACGGGAAAGGGGAGAATGTGCGGGACTGGCTCTATGTGGAGGACCATGCCGCTGCCATTGACCTGGTCTTTCACCGGGGGGTACGGGGACGGACCTACAACATCGGGGGGATGAATGAGTGGAAGAATGTTGACCTGATCCGGCTGCTGTGCGGCATCATGGACAGGGAACTGGACAGGGATCCAGGCACTTCTGCGGGACTGATCACTTTTGTGAAAGACCGGGCGGGGCATGATCTCAGGTATGCCATCAATGCCACCCGGATCAGAGGAGAACTCGGCTGGAAGCCCGCCCATACCTTCGAGCAGGGATTGCAGAAAACGGTGGCCTGGTACCTGACAAACCAGGACTGGATGGAACGGGTCACCTCCGGTGCCTACAAATCATACTACGAACAACAGTACGGGAACCGCTGACCGGCTTCCCGGCACAGCCCTTTGATCATTCCACGGTAACCGACTTGGCCAGGTTTCTGGGCTGGTCCACGTCGCAACCACGCATGACCGCAATATGATAGGCGATCAGCTGCAGCGGGATCACCGAAGGGATTGCCACCAGCACCTCATCTGTCTCCGGGATCTCGATCACATGGTCGGCCATCTTCCTGATGGTCTTGTCTCCCTCGGTCACAATGGCAATCACATTGCCGTTCCTGGCCTTGACCTCCTGAATGTTGCTGACGATCTTCTCATAGGATTTGTCGCGCGTGGCAATGAAGACCACAGGCATGTTTTCATCGATCAGGGCGATGGGCCCGTGCTTCATCTCCGCCGCAGGATAGCCCTCGGCATGGATGTAAGAGATCTCCTTCAGTTTCAGGGCCCCTTCCAGTGCCACCGGAAAGGATACCCCGCGTCCCAGGTAGAGGGCGTTGGTCGTATCTTTATAGATCCCTGCAATGTGCCTGAAGACTTCGTTGTTCTGCAGTATTTTCTCTATTTTCCCGGGGAGCTCACTCAGTTCCCTGATCAGTTCGGCGGACCGTTTTTTATTCAGCAATCCCTTTTCGCTTCCGATCATGATCGCCATCATGGTCAGTACGGTCACCTGGGCCGTGAAGGCTTTGGTGGAAGCCACCCCGATTTCCGGGCCCGCATGGGTATACACACCCGCATGGGTCTCCCTGGAAATGGACGACCCTGCCACATTGCAGATGCCCAGCACCAGCGACCCGGCCTCTTTGGCAAGCTGTATGGCCGCCAGGGTATCTGCGGTCTCCCCGCTCTGGCTGATGGCCAGGACCACATCCTCCGGGCCGATCATGGGATTCCGGTACCTGAATTCAGATGCATATTCCACCTCCACCGGGATCCTTGCCAGATCCTCCAGCAGGTATTCTCCCACCAGGCCGGCATGCCATGAAGTGCCGCAGGCGATTACAACAAGTCTTTTTGCATGCACCAGCTTCTCTTTCACCGCATACAGTCCGCCGAGCCGGATCTCATTGGTGTCCAGCCTGATCCTCCCTCTGAAAGTATCCTGGATGGACCGGGGCTGCTCGAAGATCTCTTTGAGCATGAAATGATCGTACCCGTGTTTTTCGATCTCGGAGATCCCCAGGTCAATGGTCTGTATGTCGGGGGTCAGAATATCATTGGTAAGGTTTTTCAGCAACAGTTCATCCCTTCTGATCAGGGCCACATCGTTGTTGTTCAGGTAGACCACCCGGTCGGTGTATTCAACGATGGGGGTGGCATCGGAGGCAATGAAATATTCCCCTTCGCCCAGTCCGATCACCAGGGGACTGCTCCTGCGGGCTGCAATGATCATGTCCGGTTCCTCGTTGGAGATCACCACAAGGCCGTATGCACCGATCACTTTTTGCAGTGCAAGCCTCACGGCGATCTCAACACTCACTTTCTGGGTGGTATAGATGTATTCGATCAGGTTGGCCAGCACCTCGGTATCGGTCTCACTGTAAAAGCTCATCCCCTGCTCGGTCAGGCTCTGTTTCAGGTCCGAATAATTCTCAATGATCCCGTTGTGAATGATGGTGAACAGTCCTTTTTCCGAATGATGCGGGTGGGCATTCACATCGTTGGGTTCCCCGTGGGTGGCCCAGCGGGTATGTCCGATCCCCACCGTACCTGCGGTATCGGCCCCCTGCACGAACTCTTCCAGCTCGGATACTTTTCCCTTTTTCTTGTAGATGGCCGTCCTGCCGTTCAGCAGGGCGATCCCCGCGGAATCATATCCGCGGTATTCCAGTCTCTTCAATCCTTTGATCAGGACCGGGTAGGCTTTTCTGTTCCCGATGTAGCCGATAATTCCACACATGGCTGCTTACAGTTTTAAATAAACCACCTCCAACCTGACACGCTGCCGGTTGGCCGGAAGGCTGCTCCAGAGTTTGGCGAATCTGGGATTCCCCCTGGCATCGGACACCTGAAGGATGAAATTGTTCGCCAGCACCTCCTGGTTGACCATGGCCTGGAAATGGAGTGTCACGTTGAAGCGGTACGAATAGGTTGTATCGGAGAACATGCCCGAAGACACGGGTTTAAGGTATCCCCCGAACCGGCTGGCAGCATTGTCAATCTGCCTGAGGGAGATGTAATCATAAAGGGATTCATAACTGCCCCCGTCCCTTTCGAAAAGAAGCATCAGCCGGTCGGGCAGGGTGCCCAGTGAAATGCCGCTTTCCGGTTCGGGAACCACATCAAAAACGAGGGAGGCGGAGCTGATCACCACCGGTCCCCTGTCAATCCACTCCTGGAGGGTGGCGAATGAGAACCTGGTATTCACACCGGCCATCCCCTGCACGTAACAGTAACGGGAGGTCACCTCTTCCCTGTCAATGATCCCGGCCAGGTAAGTGCCCGAGTGATCGTGCTCGAACACGTTGATCTTCTGGCTGGAATACTCGTTTATGGCAAAGGTGGACCACACGAAATCCTGTCCGGCCGTGCTGTCCACTTCAGTGCTGTCGGATGCGTACTTCATCGCCACCCTGCTCAATGCGTTGTTAAGCTGTATACCGGCCATCGCCCCGCGTACCGATTCAGATTCCGCTACGATATAAAATCCCCTGAACTCCTCCTTAAAGAGGGAGTCATTCCTGAAAACCGCTGTATCGGTCTCGCGGACATAGAATTTATCCAGGTATCCCGGATCGTCAATCAAAAATGAATAGGTGGTGTTGCTTCGCGGGATGATGCTGGTCTCGGCCAGCGGGACCGGATCATATCTGCCTTCCGGATCAAAATTGGAGTAATATACCGAATCCCTGTAAATGCGCTCGGTCAGTTCATGCACCCGGAAGGTCATCCGTGCCGATGTATCTCCGTCCAGACCGGCTATATGGAGATACAGCACCAGGGAGTCGATCGTCAGGTTCGGACCAGTTTTGTAGGTGAGGGTGGGATTGAACTGGGTGATCAGGGAAGCCTTCGACAGGCCCACCACGGTATCCCGGGTGGAACCCACTAAAAAAAGCCTGGTGTTTTCGCCCCGTTCGTGGGTCATCAACGGCTTACCGTTCACCGCACCGGCATCGATCTCAAAAATGGTGTCCCGGAAAAGGAAAACTGCATCGTCCGGAGGCAACAGATCGGTTCCCAGTTCCTGGTCATCCACCTGGCACGACCATCCCGCCAGCACCATGATGCCCGTGATGAGTGCACGGACCCACAAACCCTTCTTCTTCATTGTGCAAAAAAAAGCTTACGCGTTGATGACTCTGTCATAGAAAACGGAGAACCTGTCCACATATTTTTTGTTGTCCGCATATTCCAGAAATGGTTTGCCCTCCTCCTTCAGGATCCGGATGACAGATTCCGGCAGGCTGGCACTCCCCTGGTTCAGCCCATCGGAGTACTTTGCCGCCAGCCTGATAATGTTCTCGTAACTCGGATCTTCGACCATGCTGACGTGGTTTTTTGAAACACCGTCCACCAGGATCTTCCTGACGAACGCACTGTTCAGCTTCTGCTTAAAGCCATGATCGTAAGCAGAAAATATAACCTTTGACCTGGAAAACAGCGGATCTTCCCTGTAAGCCTTCTTGATATACAGCGGAACCAGGGATGTAAACCAGCCGAGACAATGCACCAGGTCAGGTGACCAGCGGAGTTTCCTGACGGTCTCCAGCACCCCCCTTGCGAAAAAGATCATTCGCTCATCGTTGTCTTCAAAAAATCTGCCTTTCGAATCGGCCACCGTGTGTTTCCGGTGAAAATAATCCTCATTGTCTATGAAATAGACCTGCATCCGGGCTGCCTGGATGGAGGCGACCTTGATGATCAGCGGGTGATCGGTATCATCAATGATCAGGTTCATCCCCGAGAGCCGGATCACTTCATGCAGCTGGTTCCTTCTTTCATTGATGCTCCCGTATTTCGGCATGAAAGTGCGGATCTCCTTTCCGGTCTCCTGTACGGCCTGTGGAAGCATCCTGCTGATCTGGGAAAGCTCGGTTTCGGGTAAATAGGGAGTGATTTCCTGGGATACGAACAGTACCTTTTTACTTTCCATCTTCCAACCCTGGATTTTAAATCAGGCAAATTTACTAAAAATTATTGACACCCCAAGTGAAGTCTGTGACACGGACCGTATGGAACATCTGACATTTTCCATATATTTGCCCCTCCAATTATCCGATGATCGTATACCGGACCAGACAGGATGTTGCCTCTCATCTGGATGCAACCCGAGACCTCGGGAAGCGCATCGGATTTGTGCCCACCATGGGAGCCCTTCATCAGGGACACGCTTCGCTGATCGAGAGAGCCGGGAAGGAAAATGACATCCTGGTGGTGAGCATTTTCGTCAATCCGACACAGTTTAACGAACCTGCCGATCTTGAAAATTATCCCAGGAAGATGGATGAGGATCTGACAATGCTCAGGGATCTGGAAACGGACGTTGTATTTACCCCGTCCGAGAAAGAGATGTACCCGGAAGAGGATCGCAGGACCTTTGATCTGGGGGGACTTGACAATGTGATGGAGGGTACATTCAGGAAGGGCCATTTTAACGGTGTGGCCCAGGTCGTCAGTAAATTGTTCGAAACGGTCCGGCCCCACCGGGCATATTTCGGCCAGAAGGATTTTCAGCAGCTTGTGATCATCAGAAAACTGGTGGAACTGATGAACCTGGATATTTCCATTGTCGGTTGTCCGATTATCCGCGAGCCGGACGGCCTCGCCATGAGTTCCCGCAACGAACTGCTCACCAGGGCAGAGCGGAAAGCAGCCCCCCACATTTACCAGACCCTGAAGGCTGCTAAAGAACAAAAGGCAATGCGTTCCCCCGCCGAGGTGAAATCCTGGGTGTCCGGCCAGTTCGAAGACCGGTCCCTGATGGAGCTGGAATATTTTGAAATCGTGAATGATACGGATCTCCGTCCCGTCCGGTCATGGACAGAGCCTGGCCGGAAGGTGGCTTGCATCGCCGTCCGGCTGGGGAAGGTCAGGCTGATCGATAATATCTTTTTTGATTAACTTTGCAGAGTAAACCAACCCCGAAACAGGAGGGTGCCGTTATGAACATTGAAGTTGTTAAGTCCAAGATACACAGGGTGACCGTCACCGATGCCAACCTGAACTACGTGGGCAGCATCACCATCGATGAAGACCTGATGGATGCTGCCAATCTCATCGAGAATGAAAAAGTACAGGTGGTCAATATCAACAACGGGGAACGGCTTGAGACCTATGTGATCAGGGGAAAAAGGGGAAGCGGGGAGATCGTCATGAACGGACCGGCCGCCCGCAAAACAGTGGAGGGGGATGTGATCATTATCATGTCTTACGCTTCCATGGATTTTGAAGAGGCGAAATCATTCAGACCCGCGGTGATCTTTCCGGACACCATGACCAACAAAATCACCTGATTCCAGTTTTGAAAAAAACCCTCTCACAAATTCTGAAGGTTGCCGGTTTCCTCGCGCTGGGTATCCTGCTTCTCTATTTCGCCTTCAGGGGAATCGCCCTGGATTCACTCCTTGAAACACTCCGGGAAGCCAATTTCTGGTGGATCGGGCTTTCCCTGGTGTTCGCACTGATCGCGTTTCTCAGCCGTGCGCGGCGATGGGTCCTGCTCATTGAACCCCTCGGCTACTCCCCTTCGTTCAGGAACACTTACCATTCATTGATGGTGGGATATCTTTTCAATTACGCCCTTCCCAGACTGGGCGAGGTGACCCGATGCGTGACCCTGGGAAAGAAGGAGAAGATCCCTGTGGATTCACTGATCGGGACCGTCATCATGGAGCGGGTGTTCGACCTGATCATGCTGCTGCTGATCCTGCTGGTTTTACTGGTCGGACGGATGGAGAAATTCGGGGCCTTCTTCAGCGAGCAGGTGATTATGCCCCTTCAGCAGAAGTTTGAGGGAACCTTCGGGGGCGCCCTCCTTTTCTGGTTGCTGTTTGCCGGATCGCTCGCGATCGTGCTGATGCTTTTGTATTTCTACCGGAAACGGCTGGATCATTTTATCGTGGTCCGAAAAAGCAGGGACATCATCAAAGGGATCATCGGGGGACTGAAGACCTTTTACCAGATGAAGCACAAGTGGGAATTTGTGTTCCACTCCTTCTTCATCTGGTTCAATTACATCATGATGACCTGGGTGGTGGTATTTGCCCTCCGGGAGACTTCCCATCTGACCTTTATTGACGGGATATTTCTGCTGGTGGTGGGCGGCCTGGGCATGGCGGCCCCGGTTACCGGGGGATTCGGAGCCTATCACTGGATTACCTCCAGGGGGCTCGTTTATGTATACGGACTTCCCCTCGAACTTGGAGGGGCTTACGCGATCCTCACCCACGAATCCAATTCGCTCTTCACCATCCTGCTGGGCGCGGTATCCTATACCCTGATCCTGTTGTCCCGCAAAAAAGAATCCCTGAATGTGTCTGAAGATTCCCCGACCAAAGCCGAAGCGTAGCATGCGATCGTATGAAGAGATACAACAGCGGATCATCACCCCTGAAGAGGCAGGGAGGCTGTTCAGCACCTCCTTCCGGAAACGCCGAAGGATCGTTTTCACAAACGGCTGTTTTGACCTGCTGCACCGGGGACATGTTTATTACCTTTCCCGGGCAGCGGAGACGGGCGATGTGCTGGTGGTGGGACTCAACAGCGATGATTCGGTTACCCGGCTGAAGGGAGCCGGAAGGCCGCTGAATCCGCAGCAGGCCAGGGCCGAAGTGCTTGCGGCACTGGCATTCGTGGATTATGTGATCATCTTTCAGGAGGATACCCCGCTGGATCTGATCCTGAAGATCCGGCCGGATGTGCTAGTAAAAGGAGGAGACTACAGGGCGGCCGATGTGGTGGGTTCCCGGGAAGTGACCTCCTGGAACGGAAGGGTGGAGATCATCCCGCTGCTCGAAGGATATTCCACCAGCTCGATGATTGACAGGCTCTCCTGATCCGGGTTCGGATCGTTTGATTATCTTTATGCCTGTTCAGATCCTTTATGGCCAGAACCAAATCTGTTTATGTCTGTCAGAACTGCGGGGCCGAGTCTCCCAAATGGATCGGCAGGTGTCACTCCTGCGGCCAATGGAACACCTATGTGGAACAGGTGATCTCGCGGGGATCCGCTTCCTCAGCTGAAACCAGGTCCGTTGCAGAACCCTTCCACCTGGGAGAGGTGCAGCCGGAAAAAGTTGCCAGGATCGATTTGATGAACGATGAGTTTAACCGGGTGCTGGGGGGAGGCATTGTACCCGGATCGGTCATCCTGATTGGCGGGGAGCCCGGGATCGGAAAATCCACCCTGGCACTCCAGGTGGCCATGGAAACAGGCATCAAAACCC
>DSDZ01000125.1 GCA_011048475.1 Bacteroides sp.
ACCACTGTAACAGCATAGAACCACTTGCCCCCGTTTTCTGCCGTAACCACAATCTGCGTGGTAATGGCTTCTCCTGCGGATACGTCAATGGTACTGTCTCCCTCGACCGACAGTGCATACTCACTGTTGGCGATCGCGGTCAGCCTGACCTCTGTGGTACCCTCCGGCAAATCCAGGGTGTACTCCATTATATCGGAATCGAATTCCGGGGTCAAAATGGCTTCAGCCACATCGTATTCCAGAGAAGCCAGCGATGCATCCGTATCCGAGACTTTCACCACACTCATTTCTGCTCCCAGCATCCTGCTGATCTCGTTCCAGTACACCTGCTGTCCTTCGTCGGTCAACGGGAAAAAGTTGGATGCATAGACATTGTCATTCCCCAAACCGAAAAAGGTTCTCGGTCCGGCAGGAGCGTCCACAGCACCCGGGTAATATTCAATTCCGGCTTCCCACCTTACGATCAGCGGGCTGGTTTCATTGAATACAGCCACAAAATCCCCGTTGTTCGCCGAATCCGCATTCTCGATAAAGTCATGCGGAGGCAGGCAGAATGGCAGCGAATCACCTTCTACCAGGGTTACATTGGAGAAGATGACGTCATCCTCCATTTCAGCAACGGCATACGCTACTTCAGGACCATCGTTCATGTGATAGGCACTGGTGCTGTTGAACATGTTGATCCGGCTGCTCCGGGCCACCCACTGGGAGTTGATGATCAGCGGAGGGGTCAGCGCGTTCCACACTTCCTTGTCCGGTGATTCGAAATCACCACTGTTCGGACTGCGTCCCACGATGATCAGTTCCGCCATATTCAGCATATCGATGGTATCCTGTCCGGCTGCTGAAAGCAACCCGGGATAAAACTTCTCTACGTGGACACCATTCTTCCTGAGCCAGTTAAACTGCGGGTCATCTTCCTCATCATCCGTGATAAGGATGGCACTGAAATCAGCCGCGGCGTACTTCATCTCAGGTACTTCTTCCAGGCCGATCATCCTGCAGATCTCTGCCACATAGACCTTCTTGGCCTCCTTTGTAAGCGGGAAGAAGTTGGGCCAGCCTGCGTTGTCATTCCCGAAACCAAAATAGGTCCTTGGTCCGGCAGGTGCATCGCCGGCACCCGGGTAATATTCCGTACCGGCATCCCATCTGACAATCAGCGGACTGGTTTCATTGAATACGGCCACGAATTCTCCGTTGTTCGCCGAATCCGCATTCTCGATGAAATCATGCGGAGGCAGGCACCATGCAAGTGAATCGCCATCCAGTGTGAGCCCGTCGAAGATGGGATCAAGTGGATCCGAAACCACTCCGTAAGCCATTGCGGGACCATCGTTCATGTGATACGCATTGGTGCTGTTGAACATGTTGATCCGGCTGCTGCGGGCCACCCACTGCGAGTTGATGATCAGCGGTGCGGTCAGGTTGTTCCATGCAGGCTTGTCATCTCCGTCAAAATCGCCGCTGTTCGGGCTCCGTCCCACGATGATCAAATCGGCCGCATTCAGCATGTCGATGGTATCCTGTCCTGCCGCGGAAAGCAATCCGGGATAGAACTTGGTCACATTGAATCCCTGTCTCTGAAGGAATTCGACTTGTTCGTCGTCCTGTTCGTCATCCGTGATCAGTGTAATGTGATAATCCACTGCATCATAAACGATCTCGGGGACATCTTCAAGACCAACCATCCTGCAGATCTCTGCCAGATAAACCTGCTTGGCTTCCCTGGTCAGCGGAAAAAAGTTAACCCAGCCTGCGTTGTCATTCCCGAAACCAAAATAGGTCCTTGGTCCTGCAGGTGCATCGCCGGCACCCGGTTAATATTCCGTACCGGCATCCCATCTGACAATCAGCGGACTGGTTTCATTGAATACAGCCACGAATTCTCCGTTGTTCGCCGAATCCGCATTCTCGATAAAGTCATGCGGAGGCAGGCACCATGCAAGTGAATCGCCATCCAGTGTCAGCCCGTCGAAGATGGGATCAAGAGGATCCGAAACCACTCCGTAAGCCGTTGCGGGACCGTCGTTCATATGATATGCATTGGTGCTGTTGAACATGTTGATCCTGCTGCTCCGGGCCACCCACTGGGAGTTGATGATCAGCGGTGCGGTCAGGTTGTTCCATGCAGGCTTGTCATCTCCGTCAAAATCTCCGCTGTTCGGGCTCCGTCCCACGATGATCAGGTCGGCTGCATTCAGCATGTCGATGGTATCCTGTCCGGCTGCTGAAAGGGCTCCGGGATAAAATTTGGTCACATCGAATCCCTGTCTTACCAGGAATTCATACTGTACATCATCCTGGTCGTCATCCGTGATCAGGATAACCTTGTTATCAGCAGGTGCCACCACAGGTGGGACAATTGCTTCTCCGATCAGATTGTGGATCTCGGCAAGGTACACAGCCTTTGCTTCTTTTGTCAGGGGGAAGAAATTCGGGTTGTCATAATCCAGATTGTCATTCCCCAGGCCGAAATAGAGCCTTGGTCCGGCAGGGATATCCCCGGCACCCGGGTAGTACTCCACGCCGGCCTCCCATCTGACCACCAGCGGACTGGTTTCGTTGAATGCTACCACGATTTCCCCGTTGGTCGCCGAATCGTTATTCTCAAGGAAATCATGCGGCGGATAACACCATGGGAGCGAATCACCTTCCAGTTCCACAAATTCAAAAACGGGATCGGTTGGATCCGCAACCATACCGTAAGCCACCGCCGGGCCATCGTTCATATGGTAGGCGCTGGTGCTTTCAAACATGTTGATCCGGCTGCTGCGGGCCACCCACTGGGAGTTGATGATCAACGGTGCGGTCAGGTTGTTCCATGCGGGCTTGTCAGCTCCGTCGAAATCACCGCTGTTCGGGCTCCGTCCCACGATGATCAGGTCGGCCGCATTTAACATGTCGATGGTATCCTGTCCGGCTGCTGAAAGGGCTCCAGGATAAAATTTGGTCACATCGAATCCTTGTCTCAACAGCCATTCATACTGCGCATCATCCCGGTCATCCGGAGTGACCAGTATAATGCTGGGTGCCTGTGCAATCAACATGGGGATTGCAAAAAGCATTGCAAGTAATACGGTAAAAATTCTCTTCATAGTGATCTGTTTTAAAGTTTAATTAAGTCAAGATGTATTGAAAAATTTTAAATAATGTATCTAATTACTGAAATTCTTCTCAATCCGATGTTTAAATATTATTCAAGAACCGTAGAAAAATTGTTATCCGGAAGTGAATTTATGACTATTTTTGCTTATTCACAAATCAAGAACCCCCCTTTTCGCTCGAAGCAATTCCTTATAAAACTCTGTTTATCAGTTATATTAATGAGCGTCACCCGGATCGCCGAATGGGATTGATCAGACGCTTTCACCGATTTCGGTAAATTCCACGTTTCCTTCTCCTGCAATCTCGCTGATAATGGACCTGTTTTTCGAATCCTGCCAATTCTCTGAACGGACCAGAATGTGTTCGGTTTCCGATCCGTCCACCCTCAGGAAGGTCTCATCATTTCCTTTAACCTTGGTAATCTCAGCTCCCGAAACGTTGGTCAGGTTCAAAGTGGGATGTTCCTCGGTTCTTACGATCACATTGTCCAGGACCAGATCTTTCGCAAACAGACACTGAACGCCCATCAGGGTGCTGAATACGGAATTCTCAAGGGTCAGTCCGCTGACCGGCATCTCGGGCAATCCCATGATGTTCAGCGCCCGCTCAGCTCCCAGGCACTGGATCCCGCTGATGGTGATGTTCCTGAATTCCGGAGTTTCTTCAGATGCCTCAGGGGCGGAGGAGATCAGCCCTTCAACGGGATTGTCCCCCATTTCGGTGGGTGCCAGGCCGGCATAGAACAGGTTGAATATGATGGCATCGCGGGCAATGCCGTTCATCCGGATGTTTTCAATATGGATGTTTTCCACAACACCTCCCCTTCCCCTGGTGCTCTTGAACCGCAATCCCACATCGGTGCCCAGGAAAGAACAGTCACTGACCCAGATGTCACTTACGCCGCCGGACATCTCACTGCCCACGACAAATCCTCCGTGTCCGCGCTGCACCACACAGTTGCTGACCTCCACAAAACGGGTGGGCATTCCCCTTTTCCTGCCTTCTTCGTTTTTACCCGACTTGATGCAGATGGCATCATCGCCCACATCAAAATATGAATTTGTGATCCGGACATTCGTACAGGATTCCACATCGATTCCGTCGCCGTTCTGGGCATACCAGGGATTTTTTACCCTGATGTCGTTCACCGTCAGATTGGTGCACATCAGCGGATGGATGCACCATCCGGGAGAATTCTGGAACAACGGCCCTTCCAGCAGCACGCGGTCGCAGCTGACCAGCTGCACAAGCGCCGGCCTGTAAAAAGCTTTGTAGTTATCTTTATCGGGAAGGGTCCCCAGGATGGACCGGTACCTGTCCGGATCAAGCGACACCCTGTAAGCCTGTTCGTTCGGCCACCAGGTCTGTCCGTCCCCGCTGACAACACCCCCGGACCGGACCAGCTCCTCCCACTGGTCCTCCGTGGTTTTCATCTTTTTTACGGGACGCCAGGCATCCCCCGACCCGTCGAAGATCCCTTTCCCGGTGATCGCAATGTTTTCAAGCGTATCCCCGTAAAGCGGAGGCATCGCCCTGAAATCCCGTCTCCCTTCAAAATAGGTGTAAATGAAAGGATAATCATCAAAATCGTCACTGAAAAGGACCACCGCCCCTTCATCCACATGCAGGTTCACGTTGCTCTGAAGCCTGATCGGTCCTGTGATCCATACCCCTTCGGGGATGACCACTTTGCCTCCCCCGTTGTTGCTGCATTCTTCGATGGCCCTGTTGATCGCTTCTGTGTTCATGGAAATCCCGTCATTGACCGCGCCATACTCGGTGATCAAAAACTGGCTGTCGGGAAATGAAGGAACTTCGATATCAAACCTGCTGGCAGGATTGTCTGTTTTCACCGGCCCTTCACCGGTGCAGCCTGCGAGGATGACCAGCAGGATCGCAGGGACTTTTATAAAATTGTGGCTGATTGTGCTCATTTACGGAAAAATATGGTGATACACCAAATGTAAATGATTGCAGGTGTACGAATGTTTAATAATTATTCAAACATGCGTGATAATCTGTTACGTCTGGCTGAACTGGTACCGGGAAGGGGAGACACCATACTGTTTCTTAAAACTGGTGCTGAAGTAGCGGATGTCGTTGTATCCGACCATATACGCCACTTCTGATACCGTAAATTCGCCCGTTTCAATATACTTTGCGGCTTTTTTAAGGCGCATCATCCTGATCAGCTCCACCGGCTGGTACCCGGTGATCCCTTTGATCTTTTTATAAAACAGTGTCCTGCTGATATAGGTTTTCGCAGCCAGCTTTTCCACATTAAATTCAGGATCGCTCAGGTTTTCTTCTATGATCCGGATCACCTTCTTAATGAACTCTTTGTCCTTGGGAGCGACACGGACTTCGTCGGGTTTCAGTTCGATCCGGCTCTCAAAAATCTCCCTGATCCTTTTCCTCTGGGAAAGAAGCGACTGCACCTGGGATATCAGGAGCTCGGTATGGAACGGCTTGGATATATAAGCTTCGGCACCTGTCTGAAGTCCTTCCACCTGGCTCTCGACCTCCGATCTGGAAGATAACATGATTACCGGGATGTGGCATGTTTTGAACTCATCCTTGATCTTTTCCGTGAGCTCGATCCCGTCCATTCCGGGCATCATGATGTCGGTGATGATCAGATCAGGTGTCAGCTGGAGCGCTTTGTTCCATCCGTCGATCCCGTCCTTGGAAATATGGACCTGGTAAACAGGTTCAAGCATGCCCTGCAGGTACCCGCACATTTCCAGGTCGTCCTCAACCACAAGGATGTGTTGTCTTTTCTCACCGTCCACCCTTTTTCCGGCCGGCATGTGCAATTGGGGCACCGGGCTTTCCTCGGGCAGGACTTTTGGGGTATAGCTGTACGCTTCCCTCTCCTTCACGATCACATCATCCTCGAAATGTGCATTTCCCGTCAGCAGCCGGAGGATAAAATCCGTTCCCTTTCCCTTCGTACTCTCCACCTGTATCTCTCCTTTGTGTAATCTGACATACTCCTGGCAGAGAGACAATCCGATGCCGGTTCCCTGGAACAGGTTATCCCCTTCTGTATGCGAAACGAAAAACCTGTTGAATACCAGGTCCAGCTTGTCCCGGTCGATTCCGATCCCGGTATCACGGACCAGGATCCTCACGCTGCTTTCCGGTTCAAATTCCCGGCTGACGATGATGGAAATGTTCCCGTTTTCCTTTGTGAATTTAAAAGCATTGGACAGCAGGTTGAAAATGACGGAATCCAGTTTCTGGATATCACCCCAGATCTTCAGATCCTCATCGGCGCGGTCAAAGATCAGCCTGAAATGGATCTGCTTTTGCCGGGCCAGCATTTCAAAACTCTCATAGATCTGCTGCAGGAAGGGGATCAGGGAAATCTCCTGGATCCTGAGCTGCATCTGTTCGCTCTGTACCTTTCTGAAGTCCAGAAGCTGATTGACCATCCGCAGCAACCGCTTGGTATTCCTGTGCACCATCACCAGCTGCTGCCGCACGTCCGCCCGGAGGCCCTTCTGTGAGATCAGGTTGTCAACCGGACCCAGGATCAGTGTCAGCGGGGTGCGTATTTCATGGGATATATTTGTAAAAAACCTCAGCTTCGACTCGGCCACCCTTTTTTCAACCTTCAGGTTGTTCTTCAACCTGACAAAGCGGCGTGCAATCCTGTAGGAAAAGTAAAGCAGGAGGAAAAATACCAGCACATACAATATGATTGCGGGTTTTGTTCTCCAGACCGGAGGCAGAATGACCACCTGCAGGGATGCCTCGGTGCCGTGTTCGGAAAGATCGCTGTTCAGGCCCTTCACCCGGAAGGTGTAACTCCCGGGAGGCACGTTTGTAAAGGTGGCTTTGTTCTGTGTTCCGATATAATTCCATCCTTCGTCGAATCCCTCGAGCATATAGGAATAATGGTTGCTTTCCGGTGACTTGAACGAGAGCATTGAAAAACTTATCGCAAAATTGGACTGGTGGGATTTCAGCCTGAGTTCCTGCATGTAGGAGATGGAGCGGTCCAGGGGGGAGCCTTTTGCCCCGGGGGCGATTTCAACATTGTTCAGTTGCAGGCCCGTCAGGCAGATGGTTGGATTCAGGTCCTCGGTGGTGATCCTGTCGGGAGAAATGGCGTAAAATCCGTTCACGGTCCCGAAAAGCACCCTGCCTGAAGGGGAGCTGGTTGAGGTCCTTTCGGAAAAAGAGACTTCCGGAAGCCCGATCTTCTTGTCATAATTGGTAATATCCCCGCTGACCGGATTGTATCGCGAAAGCCCGCTTGCGGTCCCGATCCAGATAAACCCGTAGATATCCTCCGTCAGGCTGAGGATGTAATCATCCTTCAATCCGTCCTTTTCCGAAAAATGATTGAACCCGAACCGATCCCCGGAAGGATCCGGAATGACATCCACACCGCCTCCTGCGGTTCCCAGCCACAGATGTCCGTTCTTATCCTCCATGATCATCACGATGTCATTGTAGGAGAGCGTGCCTGATCCCGGTGACCCGGATAGGATGTTCCCGATGGCCATCTGGTTTTTTGATTCCTTATAAATATCTATATAGTTGATTCCCAGGGTGGAAGCGAGCCAGAGCCTTCCGTTCCTGTCTATGTGCAGGTCCCGCAGCTTATCCGAGGTCAGGTTGCTGTTCCCTGTGGTGAATTGCGTGAAGATGTGCCGCCCGTTCCCGTCTGTCTCGATCAGGTTCAGTCCGCCGCCGTAAGTGGCCACCCATACCCTCCCCAGATCATCCAGGGCCAGGTCGTAAACATTGTTATTGTTCAGGGAATTCTCAGTGGCCGGATCATGCTGGATGGTTCCGAAGGTCATTCTTTCATAATGCGGGGACACCTCCTGGACCGGCTGTTCGGAGAAAAAGATCCCGGCCCCTTTCGTGCACAGCCAGATGATCCCGTTCCGGTCCTCCACAATGGAATAGACATTGTATCCGGAATAGTTGACCCCGGGATCCTCTTCAAGAATGTGGACGGGATTGAGATCAGGATCGTAGATGTATATCTGGCCGCTTTTGGTCCCCGCCCAGGTATATCCCTTCGAATCCACATAGATGGATCTCACCACATTCTGCAGCCTGGTTTCGGGTCTGGGAACGGGAACGATATAATCGAACGCCGGATCGATGGTGATCATCCGGCTGAGTCCTTTCCCGAACCAGTTGGTCCCGATCCACAGGTTCTTCTCCCGGTCCTCCATGATGCATTCCACGATGCTTGACTGGAGGGAGGAAGGATCTGAAGGATCATTCTTGAAAGCAATGAACAGGTCTTTTTCACGGTCGTAAAGCTGTATGCCCAGGTTCTGACCTCCCACCCAGAACTGGTTTCTGCTGTCCTCGTGAATACGGATCCTTTCATCATCCGTCAACCCGTGCAGCCTTTCCGGAGTCAGGGTGTAGTGACAAAACTTTTCTGCGGCAGGGTCAAACCTTGTGATGCCGAATTCATCGGTCAGCAGCCATACCTGCTCGAACCGGTCGCAGTAGATCTGCCGGATGACTTTGCCGGCTCCGGGATGTGTGATGTTGAATTCGCTGAGCAGCTCATTCTCCGGATCATAAGCCAGCAGCTGACCCAGCGAGGTCCCTGCCCAGAGCCTGCTCCCGTCTGATGTGAGGGAAGTGACCTCAGCCGGGCTTTCCTTCCCGTTTCCCGATCCCGTGCCGAATGAATCAAACCGTCCGGTCGACGGATCATACCGGATGAGTCCCTTTTCCTTGCCCACGAACCAGAGGGTACTGCCCAGTACCTCATAGTCAGAAAATGACGCTTTCCGGTCATTTCCGCCCTCTTCTGTAAAAAAACTTTCCACCCGGGGCTGATCCTTCCCGATCTCCCCTTCATGGATCCGGTGCAGTCCGCGATCCGTCCCCAGCCAGAAGTACCCGTTCATATCCCGGGTCACAAACAGCACATTGTTGCTCGAAAGGATCCTGTCTTTTCCCGGAACATTCAAAAGGTGGTAAATCTGCAGCTCATCACCCATGTCTTCAGAGCGAATGAAAAACACCCCTGACCGGTCCGTGGAAAGGCAGACATCACCGGTTTCGGAGAGGAAGAAATGATTGCACCTGGTCTGCTCCGGACTTTTCCCGGCCGGCGGGAAAGTGATTGTTTTTTCGGTGGCCGGATTGAAATACTGGTATTTCCCGTCATAGGTCTGGACCCAGAGCTTCCCCTGCTGATCTTCCATGATGGACAGGATCCGGTTGATTCCCGCCTGGGAACCTTCAATGTCATTGAACTTATATATCTTGAAACTGTACCCGTCATATTTATTCAGGCCGTTGAAGGTCCCGAGCCAGAGAAATCCCAGCCTGTCCTGGTGAATGCAGGTGACCGAATTGTGCGACAGCGGATTGATGGAATACACTTCCTCAAACCTGATCTCCGGCTGTGCCCGTGCCCACACCAGGCACGAAAGCAATACCAACATATGTGAGATCCTGTACATCCTCTCCTGTCCCCTTTCGGTTCTCTTTGCACGATACTTCCTGCAAAGATAGGGTCAAATTATTTATTTTAATATTGTACTTTGTGTTTTCGATCACCCGTTCACCCGGGAACAGCCCGCGTGGCGGCTCAGATCATGTAAATATTTCATTCTGCGATGGCTGAACGAATCATACAGTGGGGAATGATCGGCTGCGGGGATGTTACCCGGAAGAAGAGCGCCCCTTCATTCAACAAGATCCCTTATTCCAGACTGGTGGCCGTGGGAAGCCGCACCCCTGCAAAAGCGAGGGACTATGCCCGACGGAACGGTGTTCCCGCATGGCATGAAGATCCCGTGGATGTGATCACCGATCCCGCGGTGGATATCGTGTATGTGGCAACCCCTCCCGGATCGCATGCCCGGTATGCCCTGCATTCCATCGATGCGGGGAAACCGGTTTACATCGAAAAGCCCATGGCCCGTACCGGGGAAGAATGCGACCTGATCAACCAAAAGGCTGAAGAGAAGGGGATTCCCGTATTCGTGGCCTACTACCGCAGGGCACTGGACTACTTTCTCCGGGTGAAGGAGATCATCCATGCGGGAACCCTGGGCCGGATCCTGACCGTCCAGCTGCAGCAGTGGTTCACCGCCAGGCCGGAGGATGCCGACCGGGAACATCCGCCGTGGAGGGTCATTCCGGAGATATCAGGAGGAGGTTATTTTCATGATGTGGGATGCCATGCCCTGGACATCCTTTTTTACATGCTCGGTGATCCGGTGGGAAGCTGCGGTACGGAAACCAATCTCGCAGGGCTTTATAAGCCCGGGGATACCCTCTCGGCGGTGGTCACCCTTCCGCGGGGTGTGATCCTCACCGGCAGCTGGAGCTTCATCATGCCGGTCCCCCTGCAGAAGGACATGGTGGAGGTGACAGGGGAAAAAGGCAGGCTCACCTTCTCAATGTTCAGCTTCGACCCGATCGTTCACTTCGACGGGAAACAGGAGACCCGGTACACCACCGTGCAGCCGGAGCATATCCAGATGCCCTTTATCAGCACCATTGTCTCGCAGCTCAGGGGAGAAGACAGCTGTCCCTCCACAGGCCAAACCGCGGCCGTCACCAGCAGGGTGATGGATCAGATCCTGGCGGGATGCTAGAACAGCATCATCTTTTTGGTGAACATTTTGCTTTCCTGCGCTGAGCGGACAACCATCCTGCAGAAGTAGATCCCTTCCTGTACCCTGTTGCCTGCATCATCCCTTCCGTCCCAGCTCTCCAGGTATGATCCGGCGGGATGTGTTCCGCTCACCAGTGTGGCAATTTTCTGTCCCATCAGGTTATATACGGAAAGCTCCACCACCGATTCGGCAGGCAGGGTGAATCCGATGTGGGTCATCTCCGAGAAGGGATTGGGATAGTTCTGTCCCAGGTGATAGGCGGAGGTTTCCCTGACCGGTTTTTCCACAGCCGTCTCCTCCGTGTCGTCCCGCCCGGGAGAACCGCCGATGTGGTGTGACTGCCTCCAGAGTGCGGCATCGTTCTGATCATCTGGCGGGTTAAACTCGAGTGGCACCAGGGAATGTCCCAGCCCGTCGGCCATCAAAGGCCAGGGGGACTGGTCACGGTAACGGACGGCACAGAGGGTGTCCTCACCGGGACCCGCCAGCACAACCCATTCTCCGTTGTTATCCAGGTTGCCGCCGTATTCACCGGTGGGCAAAAAGCCATACCGTTCGTAAAACCAGAGCCGGTCGGATGCCAGCACGGCAAAACCTCCCGGCTTCAACCCGGTTTCCGGCGGAAAAGTAAATTCGATCCCGTCCAGAAAGGTCACTCCCCCCAGGTCAAGGGTGGACTGACCCACGTTCTTCAGTTCGATGAATTCAAATTTGTCCTGGTCGATGGTATCTTCGGGGAAGGGATGATAATGGACCTCTGTGATCCGTATGTCGTGAAGGTCCTCGGGAAATGTGAAGAATACATTGACCATGGCACTCCACTCCCCTTCCAGGAAGGTCCGTGCCATGAAATGACCGGAGCGGTCCAGGACCAGCCCTTCCGAATACATGACCGCCTCCGGGGAGATCCCGGAAGAAAGCTGATCACCTGAGATGAGTTCCGCCATGCACAGGAAATCCGAACTGGTGGTCTTTGCATTGAGTGCATGGATCGCCAGCAGGTTCTCCCCTTCTTCCAGCAGTCCGATGTGGTCAGAAATGTTGAACAGTCCGGCCGCTGTGGCTTCATGGGTATCCGTGGAAGCGGAATTCCACACCGGTTCGGCCGGCGCATTGGCCCCGGCCACCCTGGTCCCGTTCAGGTACAGAACGAATCCGTCGTCATACCGCATGCGCAGGTACAGGCTTTTCATGTCCCGGATCTGATCCGGCGCTACCGTGAACGGGATCCTGATGTAACAGGAGTTGTTGGGATCTGCAGCCGTCTGGTACATGGCATTTTCAAGATCGAGCGTGATCAGATCCCCGTACCCGGTTTCCACCTCATACCCGACCCCCCCCGGCGATCCCTGGCAAACCAGCCAGGATCCGTCGTTGTAGTCCGGGTCGGTATACCACAGGTCCCCGATCGCAGAGCCAGGGACCAGTACATGCTTCAGCGCGTCCTCCGGAACCAGGACCGTCTCATTTCCCTGATCCCCGGCCATCCAGATGGCGGGATCCTCTCCGCTGGTAGTGAAATAAACGACTCCTACCGCCGAGGACATGGTCAGCACATCTCCCCTGGAAACAGGCTCCTCGTACAGGGATTCCCCGTTTACCAGAAAGACCGGGGCATCCACTTCAGGATAGAGCCCCGCAGACCGCAGCTGATTGAGAAAAACTGAGGTCCGCTGCGGAAAATAGGTGTTCAGCATGAAATCGCTCTGGACAAGCCAGTGATCCTCGTAATTGTACAGATAAAAAGGTCCCACGGTCTGGTACTGGTGCACATCCCTGCGGTAATCGCCCCACCTGGCCGATTCCACGGGAATGACCGGCTCCACCTGCTGCATCCGGAAGGTCCACCTCCCGCGGGTTGATTCCGGCGTGAGGATTCCCCCGTGGAAACAGTGTTTCTGCACCCGGTCGGCAAAGAGCCTGCGGAAGGCCTCGTTCTGCCTGAGCTGCTGAAAAACCCTGCTGGGGCATTGATCATTGTTCATCGACAGCACGTTCCCCGTAACTGTTTTCACCATGTGTTCCGCATCCCAGCAGAGAAATTTGAATCCCGTCCCGGGTTCCACCCTGTTCCTGACGGCTGCCCAGTTGTGATGGTCCCAGTCCGTATTCCCCCCATAGAAATTGATCAGCATGTAATCTGCCAGGTTTACCACATCCACCATCGCCTCAATGGCGGGATCGGGGGTCCCGTCCTCCCGGTGGCCCTGTATCCGCTGGTATGCCTCATTGCTTTCCAGTCCGTCGTTGGCCATGCTGATCAGCCTGTTCCAGGAATCGATCTCCCCGTCAATCACATCCTGGTAATCCTTGATCAGGTCAAATTCATCCTTGCTTCCCTCCAGGTAGTCTTCCGCAAAATCGCTGTCAAGTCTCTCCGAAAGCGCATATACGCCCCAGTAGATCCCGTTGATGTACAGGTGCACGTATTCCGACCGGCTGGAGGGATGTCCCATCGCCCGCTGTGTGTCCTTGGTCCAGATGTCCCGCAGGTACTGCGCCCGCTGCCTTTCATCGTGGCTGTGGTGGATCCAGGAGTTCCCGAAGCCCGCCCTCAGAATGACCGTGTTGAAGCTGCCGGCCGCACCGGGACCGAAAAGCGGGTATCTGAGCCGCGTGGGACCGTATTCATTCTTGAAAACCAGACGGAAAGAGTGCTTGGGCGACTTTTCCGGCCGCCTGGAATGCCCTCCCTGGATCCTGATCCCGCAGTTTTCCTGGAACGCCAGGGAGCCATCCGCACCGAAGTATTCCACGGAACCGGGTCTTTCCCAGCCCTTCCCCAGTCCGTCTTCGGTCCGGCTCAGCGGGGGACCGGTATAAATGTAGATCCCCCCGGTATCCGGATCGGTGGAATGGGAAAAAAAGTAGCCGATATCCGACACCAGCGACATGGTGGGAATGGATTTCAGCGCCTCGATCACCTCGGCGGCAAAAGCGGGATCCGACATCATTTCCGGATCCATTTCGTAATCGGCGATGGCCGTTCCCGAAATGGCCGTATAAGGACCCCACTCTGAAGGGTATCCCGGGGGCTGGTTGTTCTGCCGGATCACATCTTCCAAAAAGAGGTATGTGCGGGTGACCACCCGGCTGGGCAGGTGCCCCTCCTTGACTGCAACGGCCCGGACGACCATGGTGGTTTCGATTGTCACCGGGCCGGTGTAAAGAATCCCCGATGCTTCATCCGGGGTATTCCCGTTGGTCGTGTAGTAGATGCTGGCTCCCGCCACCTCCGATGTGATCTCCAGGGCGAAGGGGGCTTCAAAAAAGCCGTGCTGCATGCCAGGCACAGGATCGGGGAGAATGGCACCGGAGCCCATGTTTTCAGAACCCGGCGTGGGCACACCGAAGACACAGTAATACCCGTCAAGGAATCCATATGAGAGATCGGTCTGCTGGATGGGGAATGCCGGATCAAATGCGCTTACCGGGTTACCGGCGGGACTGACCAGGGCCAGGTATTCCCCGTCTCCGTCAAGACTGAAACCGGTGTGCAGTTCATACCCCGCTATATGGCGGTCCTTCCCGGAGGCGAACACGAGCAGGTACCCGCCGGCCGGTAGGGTCACATCCGGGAAGATCCATTTTCCCGGTTCGGCCGGATCGTCGGTCAGGCACCAGCCGGCCAGCGACTGGTCCGCCGTCCCTTCATTATATAACTCGATCCAGTCGGCATACGTCCCGTCTTCATCGGCCAGGGTGGATTCATTCAGGGCTATGAACTCATTGATCCGCACAGAAGTCTCCTGACCCTGAACGGTTTTTATAAAAAATAAAATCGCTACCACCAGGAAGGCAGCACGGATAAAGCCTGTTTTATTTGATTCCTGCATCCGGCAAAACTAATAAATAGATAATAAACAGATGTTGATAAATCGTCCGCCTTTGTTAAAATCTATCCCGATATATCATACGGATCAGGCCGGTTCCGGTTAGGATAAATGCCCAAAAACATACATTTTTATGGTCAGAAATGAACCCGTATCACGCATCCTTTTTATTTTTTTTCAGTCATTATTATAAATGCATAAATCATTCTTTGAAGTGAATTCACTGTACACCATCATTCTCGGGGCGGAGGGAGAGCTGGGCCGGGCCATGGCCCGTGAAATTGCCCGGCGGGGCTGCAACCTGATCCTCATTTCCACCACAAAGTGCGACCTTCAGCGGTTTGCCATCGGTCTGCAGCTGAATGAGGATGTACAGGTGGAAGCTTTCAGGCTGGACCTTTCGGATCACAAAGCCATCCGTGAATTCACCTCAAGGATGCAGTCGAATTATGAGATCCGGGCCCTGATCAATAACATTACCTGCGACTGGTCGGTGACCCTGAACAGATGCATTCCGGAATTCTCAAGGGAAGGTTTTCTGGCCCGGTTTCGCGGAGCCGCCATCTTCACATGGGGATTATTGCCGCATATGGTGAAGCTTTCCTCTTCCTTCATTCAGCACATCATTCCCTTCCCGTTCAGTAAGGAGCAGTTCATCCCGGAAATGCAGGAATCGGTGAATAAAATGTCTTCGTTTGCGAAGGAACTGGAGAAGGAGCTGAAACATTCATCCGTTTCGGTAAGCCTGATGCATCCTGCGCCCATCGGGAATTTGATGAAGGATCTGGATCTCTCGGAAGATCTCCCTGATCATGAGCGTGCGATGACTCCCGGCCTGATTGCCGAGAAAGCTGTCGACGGAATGTTGCGGGGCGACAGGCTGATCATTCCGGGATTCCGGAACCGGGTCCGCTTCTTCCTGAGCCGCCAGCTGGTTTCCTGGTTCAGATCCGGTCCGCCGTCTCTTGACCCGGACCTGCAGCCCTCGGTCTGAACCTGTTCCCGCTCCGTTTTATACACCTCCGTGTTCCCGAACAGATGGACCCCGGAGCTCCTAAAGGATGACCACCTGCACCAGGTAAAGAATATCTTCCGGCTATTCGTATCTCAGGGAATCGGACGGATTCTGGCGGCTTGCTTTCAGGGCATGGAAACCCACTGTGGCAAGGGCGATGACAAATGCAACCAGTCCCGCCACCGGGAAAACCCACCAGGGGATCCCCACCCGGTACGCAAATCCCTCAAGCCAGTTTTTCATGGCCAGCCAGGTGAGCGGCCAGGCGATCAGGTTGGCCAGCAGGACCCATCGGGTGAAGTCGATGGAAAGCATCTTAAGGATATTACCGGTTGTCGCCCCGTTGGTCCTGCGGATCCCGATTTCCTTGGTCCGACGCTCCGCCATGAAAGAGGCCAGTCCGAACAGTCCCAGGCAGGAAATGAAGATGGCTATGGCTGCAAAGATGTACAGAAGGGTGCGGGTCTGCTTTTCATTGTGATAGATCCCCTCATAATGCGCATCCAGAAACGCATAATCAAATGGGATATTCGCAACATACTGGTTCCACTTCTTTTCGAGGATCCCGATCGTTTGTTCGAAATCCGCACCCTTCACCCTGACAGACAGGTACTGGGGAACCGTCCAGTCCAGGTATCCGTGATGCATCAGTCCGTGCGGCCTGATCAGCCTGTGTTTCGATTCGTAAAAATAATCCTTCACCACCCCGATCACCTCCAGGGGCAGGGTTCTGTCACCCCACAGGTAGGTTATTTTACCGATCGGATCCTCATAGCCAAGCAGCTCCACGGCAGTTTCGTTCAGAACGATCTTGCTTGTATCACTACCGAATGCTTCAGAAAAATAGCGGCCCGCCACCAGCTCCATTCCCATGGTTTCCATATAATTTTCATCAGTCAGGTTTACATTGAGACTGAAATTCTCATCCACATCCCGGGCCCCGAATCCCCAGTTGATCAGATTGTTTCCCGGCACATCGTAGGAAGCGGACACATGGCTGATCTCCGGTACCTGCAGCAGCTCTTCCCTGAAAACTGCAAGGTTGTCCCCAAGGTAATATGCATTGTTCACAAAAACTACCTGCTCCTTATCAAATCCCAGTGATTCCTCGGTAAGCAGGTCCATCTGCCGCTGAACGATCAGGGTGCCCCCGATCAGCGAAATGGCCACCGAGAACTGGAACAGGACCAGGATATTCCGGAACCAGCTTTTTGACTGCTTCACCCCTTTGAATCCCAGAGAATCAACCGGTGAAAAACCGCTCATGAAAATGGCGGGGTAGCTTCCAGAAAGCAGTCCCACCAGGATCGCCAGCGCCAGCAGGCCGGGAATGATCAGGAGATTGTCC
>DSDZ01000396.1 GCA_011048475.1 Bacteroides sp.
GATTCAAACTGGCGGTGGATATCGCCGGGCATGACCCGTACAGGGCCGTGACCCACAACAAGGGGATCTTTAACGGAATGGATGCGGTGGTCATGGCCACCGGGAACGATTTCAGGGCCGTGGAGGCCTGCGGTCATGCATATGCCGCGAGGAACGGCAGGTACACCGCACTCTCACACGCCGGGTTGTCAGGCAACACATTCCGCTTCACCCTGGAGGTCCCCCTGGCCCTGGGAACGGTGGGGGGACTGACGGGAGTACATCCCCTGGCCGGGGCTGCCCTTGAAATCCTGGGAAATCCTTCGGCCGAAAAACTCATGCAGGTGGTAGCGGCGGCCGGACTGGCCAATAATTTCAGTGCCGTCCGCTCCCTGGTCACATCCGGCATCCAGCAGGGTCACATGAAAATGCACCTGAGCAACATCCTCAGGCGGCTCGGAGCCAGCGCAGAAGAGACGGTGAAGGTGGAGCATTATTTCAGGGACAGACCGGTCTCCTATGCCGGAGTGGTGAAGTTCCTCGGGTCCGTCAGGGGTGAATCAACGGAATAATGAATGATTTTTATGCACATGGCAAATTACTGCTGACTGCCGAGTACATGGTGATCCACGGCTCAAGCGCCCTGGCCCTCCCCCTGCGGGTGGGACAATCACTGAAAAGGATCCGCTCGGACCGACGCGATGTCTTCACCTGGATGGCCCTTTATGAGGACCGTCCATGGTTCAGTGCAGTCTTCGATCCCCTCCATCTGAAGGTTCTGGAGAGCAGCGACCCGGAGAAAGCTTCAAAGCTGACGAGGATCCTGGAAGCATGTATCGAGCTGATGCCCTCCTTCCAGAAAGAGCTGTTCACATGGGATGTGGAGACCAGCCTGGAATTTTCCCCCTCCTGGGGATTTGGGAGCAGCTCTACACTGACAGCGCTTCTGGCCGAATGGGCGGAGGTAAATCCACTGGACCTGCACTTTCTGACCGCACCCGGTTCGGGGTATGATGTGGCATGTGCCATCGCCGACGGACCCATTGTGTATAAAATCCGGGACGGATCGCCCCATTACAGGCATATTCCCTTTCATCCCCCGTTTTCCGACCGGATCTATTTTGCCTGGCTGGGCAGCAAACAGCAGACGGAAAAACACCTGAAGCAGGTCATTGATAAAATCCAGGTGGGATATGAGGAGATTCACCGGTTCAGCCGGCTCACAGAAGAGATGATCAGCGCCACCGATCTAGGCATTTTCGGAAAACTGATGGAGGAACACGAAGAGGAGCTCGCCGGGATCCTGGGAATGGAAAGGATCGCGGCAACCCGGCTCAGGTCACTTCCAGGTCACGTAAAATCCCTGGGAGCATGGGGAGGGGATTTTGTCATGATCATTTCCCAGGTGGATGAGGAAGAACTGTTTGCATATCTGCATGAAAGGGACATCCTGGTGATCTTCAGGTATGATGACCTTGTCCTGGACAACATCAGCCGGAACAAATCCCCGGAGACACAATGATCAGAAGTCGAACGCTGGAACAGATGGTGAGATGAAACAACCCTACGAGAAAAACCTGCTGGAAGAAATCCGGAAATCCGGGGGACCGGTTTACCCGCCCGCCGCAGGGAACACAGGCTGGTCCTGTCCCTCCAACATTGCCATTGTGAAATACTGGGGCAAAAAGATCTTCCAGATCCCCACGAACCCATCACTGAGCATGACCCTGCATGAGGCGAGGACCCTCACCCGGGTTGAATATGATCATGATCCGAAGCGCACCCGCCGGGAGATCAGCTTCCGGTTCGAAGGCAGGGAGATCCCCGCTTTCGAAGAACGGATCACTTCATACATCAGCCGCATGCAGGCCTACATCCCCTGCCTGTCCCACACCTCCCTGATGATCGATTCACGGAACACCTTCCCCCACTCTTCAGGGATCGCCTCCAGCGCCTCCTCCATGGCCGCACTGGCCATGTGCCTGGTCACGCTGGAACAGGACATCACCCGGGGGACCGCACCTGGTAATCTCCTTAAAAAAGCTTCTTTTATCGCCCGTCTGGGCTCCGGCAGTGCCGCCCGCTCCGTTTATCCCCGCCTGGCCCTCTGGGGAAAAACGGATGGCTGGTCCGGTTCCAGTGATGAATTCGCCATCCCCGTCACCGGTTTTCATAAGGAGTTCGAAGGGATGCGGGATGCCATCCTGATCGTGGAATCGGGACAGAAGAAGGTCTCCAGCAGCGCCGGTCACCAGCTCATGGAAAAAAACCCTTTTGCACCGGTGCGATTCGACCAGGCCCGCGGGAACCTCCTCAGGCTGCAATCCATCCTGGAGCAGGGCGACTGGACCGGGTTTATCGCAGTGATGGAGGAGGAGGCGCTGACGCTTCATGCCATGATGATGACCGGCAAACCGGGATACCTTTTGATGCAGCCGGGTACGGTTTCCATTCTCCACCGGATCATGGAATTCAGGGAAGAGACGGGTTACCGGGCAGGTTTTACCCTGGATGCAGGGGCCAATGTGCACCTGCTGTATTCCCGCCAGGATGCCGGTGCAGTGGAACAATTCATCACATCCGATCTCCTGAAGTACTGTGATGAGGGGATGATGATCAGGGACTTCATGGGAGAGGGACCCGAAAAAATCATGTCATGAATCCATCAGGTGCACAGGGTTCCTATCCGTCGAAGATCATGCTGGTGGGCGAATACGGCGTGGTGCTCGGAGGAAGCGCACTGACCGTGCCCTTCCGGAAATTTTCCACCCGCGTCAGGCATGTCAGTGAGGCTTTCTCCGACAGGGCGACTTCCCCCGGCAGGGAGGCTGACGTGCGTATGTCCCAAAAGGTCCTGCAGGACATCTATTCTTACCTCCGGGATCTTCCCCCGAATGCATTCCATGCGGCACCTGACCTTGCACTTTTCCGTGACCAATACCGGGAATACTGGTTTGATTCGGACATCCCCGAGGGATACGGACTGGGAAGCTCGGGTACGGTCAGCGCGGCCGTCTATGACCTGTTCTTCCCGGGTGCCGGGAAGATCCCCCTGGCGGACAGAAAAGAAGATCTGGCAATCATCGAATCCTTTTTCCACGGGAAAAGCTCGGGGGTAGACGCCCTCACCTGCCATGCGGGGATTCCCCTGCATTTTGGAGACGGGGGGACGATCAGGGAGGTGGAGCTGGATCTGACCGGGCTGGCCGGCGGATACCGTTTTTTCCTGCTGGACTCGGGTGTAAAATTCGATACGGGGCCGCTGGTCAGGCACTTCCTTGAACAGATGAAGGATCCGGATTACGAAACCGCCATCCGGGAAGAATACCTGCCGCTGAACGACAGGTTGATCGAAGCCCTGCTGGGCAGGAGCGAGGCGGACATCGGCCTGCTTGTGCGCCTGCTTTCCGATTTCCAGTTCAACCATTTCCGCAGAATGATCCCGGATCACATGGCAGATGTCTGGATCGAAGGACAGGTCTCCAATGATTATTACCTGAAGCTGAATGGTTCCGGAGGGGGATTCATGCTGGGGATCACCCATCACACCATCATGGAGACGCTGGAGGAACGCTGGGGGAAAGAGCTGGTATGGGTCAGCTGAACCGCATCTCCGGGGGTGGATCATTTTACCACGAACGGGATCCGGTTCTCAATGAATATCCCGGCATCGTCATACCCCCTGATCAGGATCTCGTAGGTTCCCTTCACATCCGATGTGTGAAAGCTGAAATTGCCTTTTTCACCGGGATTCAGGTTCACACCCGGATCCCAGAAAAGCGTGTTCCTCAGGTCCGGGAAATGGGGATCCTCCGGAGAGGTTGAAGGAGGGTTGGCATCGGGCACGGCCAGCATCTGGTAGTCCACCAGGAGCCCGGATGAGGGAAGGTCAATATACCCCAGGTTCCCCTCGCGTGTGATCACGTTGACGATCCCGCCGAAGGTCACATCGCCCCTGACATAGGGTGCATTCACCACCTCGATCCTGTCCACAAGACCGGGAGAAACAGCAAGCAGGGCTTCCACATCAAAGATGGCCACCCCGTCGATCATCACCAACGGTTTGTATACCGCCAGGTCTGGATGTTCCCCTAGTACCTGTAATTCTTTGCCTCCCCTGTTTTTCTGCACCACCACATGATGTACCAGTTCGATGAAATACTCTTCCAGGTTGGCCAGGTTTATAAAATCGTCGAAACGTATGGCAGCGGACGGACGGCCGTAGAAGAATCCACCGGCAGTTTTAGTTTCGTCTTCGTTGAATTGGGGATCCAATGGATCCGGTTGAGGACCGGGGCCATACTGCTGCATTACCTGTGCATTGACCGAAAGCCCTGTAGCCAGGCTCCTGGCCGGATCATCCGGGAGGAGAGGAAAGGAGGGGAGCCTGATGTTCCCGTTGCTGAAATCCTGGTCGATCAGGAGCTCAATGTGCTCATAATCCTCATGGTGGGCGGAAATAAAAAGATCCTCACGGCCGTGACGGCCCGGGAACGCCAGGTAAAACCGGCCTTCCGAATCGGAATAACAACAGTAAAAATTGCCCTCCTCGCCTAAAACGGATACGTAGATGACGGCATAGGGCACCGGCACTTCTTCCTGGCCGGTCACCGCGGTACCCGTCAGGGCCGCATCCCTGGTTTCCGGAATGAAATCCATCCGCCCCTCTCCGGAGATGCTGCATCCCGGACCTGAACCATACTGGGACCCATGTGTTCCATCTTTGGAAACCGAAATACAGATCGTGGCGGCGCGGTCAGGATCGTTCCATTCCAGCAAGGCCTCCACCTTCTCCCTGGATCCGTATTCATTTCCGGGGAGGATGCAACGGAGTTTTCCGGCCTGGTCCGTGTCGGGGTACAATATGGTAGGATCTGCCGTGAAAGTTCCTGCCGTATCGGTCTCCAGGACCGAATTGGTGAATGGATCGATGATCAGCAGGGGTAGGTATGTGAATGATCCCGGGCCACAGTTACGCATCCAGCTGGTATAAGCTTTCAGATAGTGTGTACCCGATGCGATATCCTGCGGAATGGTGATCACTCCCGTTCCGCCGTTGGGACCCACTGAGAATTTTTCCCTTGCCAGCGCCATTCCGGAAGGGGTAATGAGTTCCACGTGAAGGACTTCGCTCCAGGGAAGCGATCTCACCGTTTCACTGCTCCTGTTGAAGATCCGGAACCGGATTGTCTCCCCTGAAATATAGATGCCCCGGTCGGTCATCAGTACAAATGCTTCTCCTTGCACTGCCACTGCAGCACTGTGCAGTACAGGAAAGATGCCCTGCGCAAACAGGGCGATCCAGAGGATGCGGAGAACGATATGGATCCGGTTGTTTGTCATCATTGGGGCCAGAAATCAGGCGGTTCTCCCGAGCTGCCCCGGTACAGGCGGCAATCCAGGCACTCCCGGTCGGTTTCTCCTGTAATGATTTCTCCCGTTTCCGGCCAGGTGGCCCTGGATAAAAAGATCGGGAGATCCTGCAGGCGGAAATAGTTTAACCTGGGAAATTGGAAAGTCGGGAAACAGAAGATACGGTCAGGTACTTCCAGCCCTTCCACATCCCTGATAAAGATCCGCTTCTCAGATACCGCCGAAACACTGAAAAAGCCCAGCACCCTTTCTTCCGGATCGTCACAGCTGCAGATATTTCCCGGGGTAATGGATGGCTGGGTGTCAAACAGCGCGCCTGCCTCCTGGACGTTCTTTTTCAGGTTATCCCAGTACCTGAAAGCGGCCTCATCCAGGGATAGCTGCCTGACAAGCAGGCTGTATCCATGCCTGAGACGCTGGGTCTGGTTGGATACGAAATGAAGTGGCTTCATGGAGTAGCGCCCCGCTGCAAGATTCCCTGTTTCCTGTGTGAAGATCTCCGGGATATGCCGGGTGATCCAGCACTGCCGGTCTGACATGTTGTCCGGCAGCGGCCTCAGCACACGGTCCAGGTCATAAATGAATCCTTCATAAGGGGGATTGTGGAACTCATACGTTTCGGTCACATCCCACATGAGGAACCGGTCGGCTCCCGGATCAACAATGAAGTCCATATAGAACCTGAGGCCCTCCACTGTCGTGCCCGGATCATCGCCCGGAGCAGTTTCAATCCTGTAGTAAACCGAATCGATGGTCAATGCCGGATGCAGGGTGGCGAACTCAGATTCATACCTGTTCCCGCCGGAAGTGATCAGCAATAGCCGGTAGCTGCCGCCTTCCTGAAGAAAATCATCCGGAAGATCGCCCAGGTAATCGCCACCACCCGATTCGGCGAAATTGATCATGTCGCCCCTTTCATTTTCCACCTGTACTACAGCTCCTGATTCGGGCTTGTATTCAGGAAAAATGAGACCGTCACTCCGGGAAAGATTGATGGTCTGGGTGCCTGGGCCACCTGTAAGATGTGCATTTACCACCAGGATCCCCGTAAGGTGATCTGTATTCCCGGGATAATACCTCTCCACACAGGCCGTAAGGAAGGCGGCCAGCACCATGAAAACCCACGCCGTCCTAGTTGCTTTCATAATTTCCCAGTTTTACGTTCCAGGACAGGGTGAATACGGGGACCCCGATCACTGAAAACGCATAACCCCTCACAAAGAAATCCTCGGACCTGAAAAAGATCGACTGCGGGTTTTTCCTTCCCAGCAGGTTGTATACATTGAAGCTCCATGTGGAGTGCATCAGCTTTTCTGCCTTCAGGTTGCCCTCCACGGTCAGGGACAGGTCGACCCTGAAATAATCGGGCACCCTGAACTCGTTGCGGGCGTAATAATCAATATAGGCCACCTCTTTGATATAATAAAGCGATGCGGGGAAAGTGACCGGCCGTCCTGACATGAAAACAACATTCGAGGCCACAGAAAATCTCCGGTTTACATGATAGTTGGCCACCAGATTGAGGACATGGGGGCGGTCGTAATTCGAGGGATAAGGATTCCCGTGGTTAATGCTTTCGGACTCTGTGTCGCCGGCCACCAGCATTTCGGAACGGGACAGGGTATAGTTGATCCAGCCGTTCAGTCTCCCCGAAGTTTTCTGCAACATCAGCTCTGCACCGTATGCATTCTGGGATCCCTGCAGTACCTGGGTTTCAGTCAGAGGGATGTTGACAAAGTCAGCCCCGTCCCTGTATTCCACAATATCTTTTGAATACTTGTA
This sequence comes from Bacteroides sp., assembly GCA_011048475.1. GTDB lineage: Bacteria > Bacteroidota > Bacteroidia > Bacteroidales. The sequence continues at coordinate 7,135 of DSDZ01000396.1, forward strand.
ATAAAGCTCTACGGATCCGGATACACCGATGCCTGGAAAAATATGATATGCCCCAGCCGAAAACTGGTAACCGGTTTGCGGGTCGATATGGTAATCTGATAATTTCCACTGGTCGGTGGGTGAAATGGTGACCGTGTTGCTGAGCATGAAGAGATATTGCCGCATCTGGTTGAAAGCCAGCTTAAAAGAGGTATTTTGTCCTCCCTTCATATTCATGGCGATCCTCAATTCCGGCCCCGAGTTGAACCGGACGGGGCTGAATTTCCCGAATGAAAGCGAGTCCACGATTGTGTTTTCAGTCTTTGGTTTTCCGGATTCGTACAGCATCACCGTTTCCGGTCCCAGCTTAGAATAGTAACTGTACCTGAACCCCCCGTAAAGGTTCAGCCAGGAGAGCAGGCTCATATCGTCGCTGATGAAAAAACTCCCTTCCACCCCATGTTCAAATCCAAGATCCAGCCTTTTTCTGATGGAGGACGGGCCGTATGGTTCCACCACGCCGCGGTCGAGCCTGTAATAGATCAGGTTCGAGCCGAACTCCACACTGTGCCTGATCGCCGGCACCCAGGTGAAATCGGCCAGGACCTCGTTGTGGTTTAACAGGTATTCGTGGGAATAGGCCCTGGAGATTTCGCTCTTGTCCGCATTGCGGAAACGATATGCAGATGCGGTGGCGGTAACTTTCGAAGTAAGCGCCGGTGAGATGTTCCGGCTCCAGTTCAGAGAGCCCCCACGATTGGCATATTCATAATCGGTGAGTTCCGCGTACCTGAAATCATCGAAGCTCTGGTAATAGAAAAGCTGGAGCGTGTTTTTCTCTCCGGGCTCAAAATTCATGGATGCGGCCACATCATAGAAAAAAGCATCGCTGTTGCTTATTTCCGGATCATCGATCCGTCTCAGGATCCAGTCAGAATAGGAGGACCGTCCGCTCACGATGAATGAAGAATGATCCTTCCGAAGAGGCCCCTCGAAAGTCAGGTGCGCGGAGACCGGACTGATCCCTGCATGGGCAGTATATATTTTGTTGTTCCCTTTCCGGGTAAGGATGTTGAAAACCGAGGAGAGCCGCCCTCCGTAATTGACGGGCACATTGCCCTTGTAAACGGAAAAGTCCCTGATGATATCCGAGTTGAATGCCGAGAAGAACCCGAAGAGATGTGAGGTATTGTATACCGGCAGCCTGTTGATGTAGAATATATTCTGGTCCACGTTCCCTCCCCTTACATTCACACCCGTTGAAGCCTCCCCAGCACTTGTGATCCCGGGGAGGAGTTTGGATATCTTGATCACATCCCGTTCACCCATGAAAACGGGAAGCTGTTTCAGGGATTTCATGCTGAAACGCTCCACCCCGATATCCGTACTGCTGATGTCCCTGTACTGCTCTCCCAGGATCTGGACCTCGTTCAGCGCGATCACCGCAGGCCTCATCTCCAGCTTGAATTCTCCATCAGAATAAACCTCCAGTGCTGCATTCAATTTTTCCATGCCGATAAAGCTGAACTGAGCGGAATACCTTCCGGGTGCAAGTGCCATGGCCACATTTCCGTACTGGTCCGAGATGCCCCCTTTGCCGGATTCCAGGATCACCATGGTGGCTCCTGCCACCGGCTCGCCGGTCTCCACGTGAACCAGTTTCCCTTTCACCCGGGCCACGGATCGGGAGGTCCGGGAAGAGGGATCGCCCACGGTAATCGTCCGGGTGATCTGTTCCGGGCGCGTACCCTGTATATACTGCGAGCCGTTGATACCCATGTATTCTCTTTTCGCATCAGAACTGCCCTGCAACGCCTCCACTGATAGTATTTCCGGGAGACTGGTATTGAGCCTTCGCTCAGGTAGGATGACGATGGCCGATGAAGATACAAAACCATAATGCAGTCCAGTCCCTTTCAGCACCTCCCGGATGGCCTCCTCAGGGGTGACCGAATCTCTCCTGTAATCCACCCTTATTTCCCCGAACCAGTCCGGCCGAAAGTACACCCGGATCCCTGTCCGTGTCTCGAACTGATCAACAAACTCATTAAAAGTCGCACGTGACAGGTCAAGGCTGAGCTTCCTGGCCGGTTCCTGGGACAGCAACCCGTTCCATATAAATAGCAACAGTATGATCGCAAGCTTACTGTGCCTCATCTGTTATAGAATTACAATATTCCATCAGGGATTCCATCTGACTTCCAGATGCGGTCCTCACGTTGATATGATGCTGGCGCATGAAATGCCTGATAAGCTTCTTGTTCTCCTTGTCGAATACCCGGCTGAAACTGCGGTTGCCGCCGTAGCTGTAAAACGCATGGCCCCTCACCAGGTAAGCTTCTCTGACCGGTTCGGTAAAATAATATTCCCCTGAACCGGATGTGGCGTCCAGCCTGTATTCCTTCTTCCATGCATAATAGCATGAGATTGGGCCTTCATACACTACCTGGAAGAATTCTTCTTTCCCTTCCGGTCCCTTCATTTTTATGAAACTGCGCCGGTCATCACTGAAAGCCTCCAGCCGGGAATTGGGTAATACCAGGCTGGAAGTCGCACCGTAGACATCTTTATATTCGAGGACCAGCAACTGGTTATAGATATCGTACCTGATCGCCTGATCCTTAAAAACATTTCCCCCGATATGCAGGATAGTCTTCCGCGGGGATGACTCCAGGAACGGATCCCCATCTGACCGCCTGTAAGGATAATAGTATTTCTCACCGTTGACCAGGCGGGGATCATTCCCGTATTTCTGATCGTACTGTTCCAGCTGTGCGGCAAGGGAACGGTCCTGAGACCAGAGCGGCTGTAGCCCTGAAAAGCATATGGCTGCTACAAGGCACGGCATCCATATTTCCGGATTGATCCTCATCCCATACCCGTGTTATAGAAAGTTTCGAATTTAATTAAAAAACATTCCAATTACCAGAATTCCGGTCTGATGTGCGTGCTGTTCTTTAAGAGCCTGCAATCCACACAAAGTAATTTTACAACGCCGCATTTTGTCACACCGTCAATATTGGTGCAGGCATAAACCTCGTCAGGAGAAAGCCTGTACCCCGGACCCGGGATCCGCACCTCACAGTAATCCGGATCCCGGCTTGTGTCGATTCCCTCCACATACTGCGCGAAGACACGCGTTTCGGCCATTCCCGACATGCTGAAATAACCCAGCACCACCTCATCCTCATCCCGGATATTGCATATGTTGGATTGTAAGATGGCCGGCTGCCGGTCAAAAAACGTCCCCGACTCACGGGAGGTATTTTTCAGCTCGTCCCAGTAATTGAAAGCCTCCTCGCTTAACGAATATTGCCTTACAAGGAGGCTGTATTTCCAGTGCAGCTTTTGTTCCGCGGGGATATTGGGTACGAAGTTGAGCTGTTTCCGGATATAGCTTCCCTTTTCAAGATTGGCAAGGGAGAGGGTCGATATGTCAGGGGTCTGATTCGTGATCCAGCATATCCTGCACCTGCTTGTTTCCGGGAGCGAGCCGGATCTGTCACTGACGTTGTACAGGGGCGGATTGTGGAATTCGTATGTTTCCACCATGTCCCACCGCAGGTACCGGTATGCATCACTGTCATAGGTGAAGTCGCAGTAGAAACGGATCCCCAATCCGTCCCGTGAACCGTTCTCCTCAGCGTCGGGATCGGACTCCACCCGGAAGTAGACTGAATCGATCTCCGGCACGGGTCGCAGCATCTCAAAATCGGACTCATATTCATTGCCCTCCGGCGTGATCACATGCAGCCTGAAGGACATGCCCGTCTGCAGGAAATCCCCGTCCAGCAGGCTGGTATATTTCCCGTTCCCGGCATCCGAAAATTCCTGGTTGGCCCCGTCATCCCTGACCAGTACTGCGTAGCAGCCCTGAACCGGTTCATATTTGGGTACCCGCAGGGTGGTGGACCGGCTGATCTCTATTTGCTGCATGCCCGGCTTGTCAGTCAGGTGGGCATTGATGACCAGGATGCCGGTTTTCAGGACTTCCTCCTCGGGATCATAGCGTTCCACACAGCCTCTCAGGATCAGAAGTATCAGGATAAAACTAACCAGACATGTGATTTGTCCCTTCTGCATCTTTCTTCTGCCTTCGCTTCGCGGCAATGTCTGAAATAACATGCCCGAATTTATAAAACAAATAGGACATGGTTCATCCAATCTTTGTATTTTCGGTCTGTCAATCACAGTTCGATGAGCCGCGGTTTCCTGAAGGTTTATTCTGCCATTACCTGGGTTACGATGGTGATCACCTCCCTCATCATCACGCCTTTTTTCCTGCTGGTGTGGATCTTTACCTTCTGGTGGGACAGGCGGCGGGTGGCGGCCCACTTCATGGGGACCTTTTGGGCATGGCATTACCAGTCGCTCGTGCCCTTCTGGAAACTGCACCTGGAGGGCAGGGACAAGATCCCCTGGAAACGCCCGGTGGTGCTGGTCTCCAACCATCGTTCACTCGTGGACATCCTGGCCCTCTATAAGCTGCGGAGGCCTTTTAAATGGACCTCTAAAGCGGAGAATTTCAGGCTCCCTTTCGTCGGCATGGTGCTTTCCCTGACCAAATCGGTGAGGATCCGCCGCGGATCGGCACGCGCCGGACTGCAGTTCCTCTCCCGCGCAGAGGAGGAGATGAGAAAGGGCTCCTCCATCCTGATTTTCCCGGAAGGAACACGCACAAGGACCGGGACCATGCGGACGTTTATGGACGGAGCCTTTGTCCTTGCTAAGAAAACGGGGAGCGGGATCATCCCCATCGTTCACACCGGAACCGAGAATACCTTTGACAGCGGGTCATGGGTACTGAAGGGAAGGGCGGATATTTTTATCCGGGTACTCGACGAGATCACCCCGGAGGAGGTAAAGCAAACGGAGCTGAAAGATCTCATGGAAAAGACCAGGCAGATCATGGAGAGGGGACTGGCGGAACTGGAACGGGACTGACCCCCCATGATTTCAACCGTCTCTCAAAACCGTGGTGTTGAAAAATTGAATGGTGCAGCCCCCATTCTTTTGGTTATATTTGTGCTGCCATTGGGGGCTTACAGAGAGATGGATATGACAGCGATTTATTCGGAAGAGACGATCCGGACACTTGACTGGAGGGAACATATCAGAAAGCGTCCGGGAATGTATATCGGGAAGCTGGGCGACGGTTCTTCACCGGATGACGGGATCTACCTCCTGCTCAAGGAGGTCATTGACAATTCCATAGATGAGTACATGATGGGATTCGGGAAGACCATCGAGGTGAGCATTAATGAGCACAGGGTGACCATCCGCGACTACGGGCGCGGGATCCCCCTGGGGAAGGTGGTGGATGTGGCCTCCAAAATGAACACAGGGGCCAAGTATGACTCCAAGGTCTTTAAAAAGTCCGTCGGTCTGAACGGCGTGGGGATCAAGGCGGTCAACGCCCTTTCCTCCCGCTTCACCATCGAATCTTTCAGGGATGGCAAGGTCAAAACCGCCGATTTCAGTGAAGGCAACCTGCTGAAGAACCATCCCCAGAAAAACGATCCCGGCAAAAACGGGACCCTGATCACCTTTGAGCCCGATCCAACCATGTTCGGGAAGTTCAACTTCATGAACGAGTATGTGGAGGCGATGCTCCGCAACTATACCTACCTGAACACCGGTCTGACCATCATTTACAACGGGGAGAAATTCTCTTCAAAGAACGGTTTGCTGGATCTGCTGGAAGAGAATATGAGCGGCGAAGGCCTGTATCCCATCATCCATCTGAAGAACGGGGAAATCGAAGTGGCCATCACCCACGGCAAACAATACGGGGAGGAGTACTTCAGCTTTGTGAACGGACAGCATACCACACAGGGCGGAACCCACCAGATCGCATTCAAGGAGGCTCTGGTCAGGACGATCAGGGATTTCTTCAGGAAAGACTTCGATGCATCCGATATCCGGACCTCCATCATTGCCGCCATCAGCATCAAGGTGGAGGAGCCCGTGTTCGAATCTCAGACCAAAACCAAACTGGGATCGAAGGACATCGCTCCGGGCGGCCCTTCCGTAAGGAATTTCATCATGAATTTCCTTACTTCCAAACTGGATGATTACTTGCATAAACACGGTGAAACCGCCCACATCCTGCTCAGAAAGATCCAGGAATCGGAAAAGGAGCGGAAAGCGATCTCCGGGATCAAGAAACTGGCCAGGGAGCGGGCCCGGAAAGCCAATTTCCATAACAAGAAACTGAGGGACTGCCGCATTCATTACAACGGAAAGGATGAACGGAAGAATGAGAGCACCCTGTTCATCACCGAGGGCGATTCGGCATCGGGATCCATCACAAAGTCGAGGGATGTGAATACCCAGGCGGTCTTCAGTCTTCGCGGCAAACCGTTGAATTCGTTCGGGCTGACAAAAAAAGTGGTCTACGAGAACGAAGAATTCAATCTGCTCCAGGCGGCCCTGAATATCGAGGACGGGCTGGACGGACTGCGTTACAAAAATGTGGTCGTTGCCACGGATGCGGATGTGGACGGAATGCATATCAGGCTGCTTTTGCTTACCTTTTTCCTCCAGTTCTTCCCCAATCTGGTGCGGAACGGACATCTCTATATCCTCCAGACCCCGCTGTTCAGGGTCAGGAACAAGAAGGAAACCATCTACTGTTACTCCGAGGAAGAAAAAGCGGCCGCGCTGAGATCCCTGGGACAGAATGCGGAGATCACGCGATTCAAGGGACTGGGAGAGATTTCTCCCGACGAATTCAAACATTTCATCGGTCCCGATATCCGCCTGCAGCCGGTCCGCCTGAAAAAGGATGATGATCTGCACGACATCCTGAGCTTTTACATGGGTAAAAATTCTCCCCAGAGACAGGATTTTATCATCGACAGGCTGCGGGTGGAAGAAGATCCGGTGGAAGTAGCCTGATCCACAGTGACGAACCGCTCAATAAGAGATTTTAAAGGATCATCGCAGAAATAAATGACAGATTTCGACGATACTGCTTTTGATGCAACGGGCGCCCAGGACCATCCCGGAGAAGAGGTGAAGATCACCCACCTCACCGGGATGTATGAGGACTATTTCATCGACTACGCATCCTATGTGATCCTGGAACGTGCCGTTCCGCACATCATCGACGGACTGAAGCCGGTCCAGCGGCGTATCCTTCATGCCATGAAACGGATGGATGACGGCAGGTACAACAAAGTGGCGAATATCATCGGAAGCACCATGCAGTTCCATCCCCACGGCGATGCATCCATCGGGGATGCACTGGTCCAGCTCGGCCAGAAAGAGCTGCTGGTCGACACCCAGGGGAACTGGGGAAACATTTATACGGGCGACGGGGCCGCAGCGCCCAGGTACATCGAAGCCCGCCTTTCAAAGTTCGCCAATGAGGTGCTCTTCAACCCGAAGACCACCGAGTGGAAGCTGTCGTACGACGGCCGGAACAAGGAGCCGGTCACCCTCCCGGTGAAATTCCCCCTCCTGCTTGCATTGGGCGCGGAGGGGATCGCGGTGGGCCTCTCTTCAAAGATCCTTCCCCACAACTTCAATGAACTGATCGATGCATCCATCAGGTACCTGGAGGGAAAACCGTTCGAACTGTTTCCTGATTTTCCTACCGGGGGACTGGCCGAGGTAAGCAGGTATAACGACGGGGTGCGGGGAAGCACCATCAGGGTCAGGGCGAAAATTGAAAAACTGGACAATAAATCCCTGGTGATCCGTGACCTGCCTTACGGACGAACCACGCTGAATCTGATCGAATCCATTGTCAAGGCAACCGAGAAAGGGAAGATCAAGATCAGGAAGATCGACGACAACACGGCCGAACGTGTGGAGATCGTGGTGCATCTTGCGCCCAATGTGTCCTCCGACAAGACCATCGATGCGCTCTATGCCTTCACCGACTGCGAGGTGCCCATCTCGCCCAACTGCTGCGTGATTGAAAACGGCAAACCCAGGTTCGTGGGAGTCAGCGATGTATTGCGGATCAATACGGACCATACCAAGGAGCTGCTCAAACAGGAGCTGGAGATCAGGCTGGAGGAACTGCAGGAGGAGTGGCACCTCTCCTCCCTTGAAAAGATTTTTATTGAGAAGCGGATCTACAGGGACATCGAAGAGTGTGAAACCTGGGAGAGCGTGATCGAGACCATTGACAAAGGGCTCGAACCTTACAAAAAACTGTTGCTCCGAGAAGTCACCCGGGACGACATCATCAAGCTGACAGAGATCAAGATCAAACGCATTTCCAGATACGACGTCCTCCGGGCCGACGAACACATCAGGTCGCTGGAGAAGGAGATGGAGGAGGTGAAGAACCACCTGGCCCACCTGGTGGAATACACCATCAACTACTTCAGGCAGATCCGGAAAAAATACGGGAGCGGACAGGAGCGGAAGACGGAACTGAGGAGCTTTGCCAACATTGAAGCCACCAAGGTGGTTGCGGCCAACCAGAAGCTTTACATGAATGCAAAGGACGGGTTTATCGGAACAGGCCTCAAAAAGGATGAGTATGTCTGTGACTGTTCGGATATTGACGACATTGTCGTTTTCATGAAAGACGGGAACTTCATCGTCACCAAGGTCTCAGAGAAGCAGTTCATCGGGAAGGACATCATCCATGCCTCCGTCTTTAAAAGAAATGACAGGCGGACCATTTACAACGTGGCTTATTATGACGGGAATACGGGAAATGTAATGGTCAAGCGTGCCCCTGTGACGGGGATCACCCGGGACAGGACCTACCAGATCGCCAGGGAGCACAAGAATACCCGCATCCTTTATTTCAGCGCCAATCCCAACGGGGAGGCAGAGATCATCAAAGTCTACCTGAAACCCCGGCCCCGCCTTAAAAACACGGTTTTCGAATACGACTTTGCCGACCTGGCCATCAAAGGAAGGGCCGCCATGGGGAACATCCTCACCAAACATGCGGTTCAGAAGATCGTCATCAAGGAAAAAGGGATTTCCACCCTGGGTGGAAGGAAGATCTGGTTCGATGAGGATGTCATGCGGCTGAATGTGGATGGCAGGGGCCGGTTCCTGGGTGAATTCTCGGGTGATGACAGGCTCCTGGTCATCACCAAATCTGGCCATTTCAGGACCACCAGCTTCGATCTGAGCAACCATTTCGAAGATGATGTATGGATCATTGAAAAATTCCGGCCCAAAAAGATCTGGTCGGCCGCCTATTACGATGCGGACCACGATTACTATTACGTGAAGCGGTTTCTCATTGAACCCACCGCAAAAACCGCCCGGTTCATTGGTGACAATCCCGAATCCCGGCTGATAAGGATCACGGAAGTGGAATATCCGCGGCTGGAGCTGAAATTCGGCGGAAAGAACAAGGACCGGGATCCGGAGATCATTGAGGTGGCCGATTTTATCGGGGTGAAAAGCTACAGGGCCAGGGGAAAGCGCCTGTCCAGGTACGAGGTGAAGGTGATCGAGGAACTGGCGCCCCTGGAACAGGTCGAGGGACACCAGCCGGTCGTTCCGCCTCCCTCCGAAGGGGAGGAAGAACCTGATACACCCGAAGGA
>DSDZ01000388.1 GCA_011048475.1 Bacteroides sp.
CCCTGTGCTTCGGGTGGATAGACAGTACAGTAAAAACACTGGATGAGGAGCACACCATGCAGCGCTTCACACCGAGAAAACCCGGCAGCAGCGTCTCCCAGGCAAACAGGGAGCGGCTGAAGTGGCTGATGAAGCAGGAACGGATACATCCCCCGGTAAAGAAAGCTGTAAAGGAAATCATCAAAACGGACTTCAGGTTCCCGGATGACATCCTTCAGGCCATCAGGGAAGATGCCCTGGCATGGAAAAATTTCCAGGGATTTTCCGAGTCGTACAAAAGGATCCGCATTGCATATATAGATGGTGCACGAAAAAGACCGGAGGAATTTGAAAAACGGCTGGCAAATTTCCTGGATAGAACAAGGCAGAACAGGCTTATTAAAGGTTTTGGTGGAATAGACAAGTATTATTGATCTTAATTGGTTATCTTTTACCCGGCTGTATCTATTGCCTTGCCGCACGAAATTTTCTTCATCTTCACAAACAACCAGGTTCATGAAAAAAACCGACCAGGAGATCACCGATCCTGCCGTCATCGAAGAGATACTGACAGGGTCTTCGGTCTGCAGGATCGCCATGCACGACGGTGAAGCTCCCTACGTGCTGCCGTTCAATTTCGGATACAGGGACCGCTGTATCTATATTCATTCTGCTGCATCGGGCAAAAAGACGGACCTGCTGAAGCAGAACGGGAAGGTCTGCTTTGAGATGGAACTGACAGCGAAGATCATCAGGGATACATCTCCCTGCAAATGGTCCACACTTTACAGGTCGGTCGTGGGATACGGACATGTGGAGATCCTGAAGGGCACACAGGCAAAGCTGGATGCCCTGGAAATCATCATGTCGCACTACGGTGCACCGGACCAGACTGCGTTCAAAGCCTCACAGGTCCGGGAACTGGTGGTTCTGAAGCTCACCATTGACCGGCTGTCGGGAAAGCAGTCCGGGAACTGGGACAGTTTCATTTCATATGACAGGTACAACCTGGAATCGGACAGGCTGCTGTTGAAGGAGGTTACCCGGGATGACCTGGAACACCTGCACAGGCTTCACACCTTCCCTGAGGTGGATGAATTCAACACCCTGGGTATCCCCGCCACCATCGAGTCGACCCGGATGCTGCTGGAAGAGGCCATGGCTGAGAAACGGGAGCCTGTCAGAAAAAAGATCCTGTGGTCCATCTTCCTGAAAAGCACAGGAGCATATATCGGGGAGGCGGGGATGAGCCTTTCGGCGAACAGGTTCAGGCTGGGCGAGGTCTTCTACAACCTGGATCCGAAATACTGGGGCAAAGGCTACGCCACGGAAACGGTAAAGAGAATGATCAGTTTCGGATTCGGGGAACTGAAGCTGCACAAAGTAGAAGCGGGGGTTGCCACAGGGAACACCCGTTCGGTCAGGGTCCTGGAGAAAGCGGGCATGACCCGTGAGGGACTCAGAAGAAAAGTCCTCCCCATCCGCGGCCAGTGGAAGGATAATTACCATTATGCCATCGTGGAGGACGATCCCCGGAATGACTGATCCGTCTTCCTGTTCATCTAAATTTATACTGAACCTAACAAATCTCATGAATACAGGCAGGATTTCATGGTACATTTGCACCTTAACAAACCATTTACTGTGTCATCAATAAAATAAAAGTCATGAAATCGTATGACGTGATCATTATCGGAGGGGGCCCAGCGGCCATTGTAACAGGGATTACCATCAGGAAGTTCTTTACGGACAAATCGGTCCTGATGATCAAGGAAGAAGCCGACGGGCTTGTCCCGTGCGGGATCCCATACGTTTTCCACCTGCTGGGAAACGATGCGGAGAAAAACAGGATGGGGCCCAAGCCTTTTGTGGACCTGGGAGGCGAGGTCCTGGTCAATACTGTTGTCAGGGTAGATAAAGATAAAAAAGAAGTAACGCTGGAATCGGGAGAGCAGTTCATTTATGACAAACTGGTTTTTGCAACCGGGTCAACGCCTGTTGTTCCGAGTTTCATCCCCGGATATGATCTCCAGAATGTTTATTATGTAAAGAAAAGCTTTCAGTACATCCAGGAACTGGCCGCGAAAGTGAGCAGTCTGAAAAACATCGTCATCGTGGGCGGTGGTTTTATCGGCGCAGAGGTGGCGGAACAGCTGGCAGGGGCAAAAGCGAACGTGACGCTGATCGAAAGCGAGCCGCTTTGCTTCTCCAGGGCATTCTCACCCCAGTTAAGCGCCATCGCCACCGAAGCATTGAAAGATTCAGGAGTCAACGTCCTGACTTCCACCATGGTGAAGGAGATTACCGGGGAAAACGGTTCTGTCAGGCAGGTACACACGGCTGACGGGAAGAAGATCGATACCGATGCGGTCATTTTCTCCATCGGATACAGGGCCAATACACAGCTGGCAAAAGAAACCGGCCTTGAACTGAACAGGTACGGAGATATCCACGTGGACAATTACGGAAGAACCACGGTGAAAGACATCAGTGCATGCGGCGACTGTGCGCAGGCCTTCGGTTTTCTCACCGGCCGCAGCGATGTGATCAAGCTGGCATCCACTGCCACAGCGGAAGCACGCACACTGGGACATAATATTTTCGGGGTGAGGATTAAAAAATGCATTTTCGGCACCCTGGGAGTATTCTCCACAGAAATCAACGGCGTTGCCATGGCCGCTGCCGGTGCCAATGAAAAGAATGCCGCGGAGGCTGGAGTGAATCTTGTCACCGCAACATTTTCTTCCCCCGACAGGCATCCCGGTTCATTGCCGGGCGTTGCCAACCTGACAGTAAAATTATACGCATCACCCGTGGACGGGAGCATCCTGGGAGGAGAAGCGTGGGGCAGTAAATCGGCCGGCGAGATCATCAACATCATCTCCATGGCCATCCAGAAGTCTATTACGGTCTTCGAGCTGATCTCGTTCCAGGTGGGCACACACCCCCTGCTGACAGCATCTCCGGTGGTCAACCCGATCATCAGGGCCGCGGAGGAGCTGGTCCATCAGATCAGTTACTCATAACGGATACGCTTTCTATGATCAGTTCCGCCTCCTTCAGGTCGGGAGGCGGAGTGCCACGGTAAAGCCACAGATTGATCATCAGCCTGACCCGGTTGCCGGCCGGTATATCCTGACCCCTGTAGGTCCAGCTGCTGATCAGCTGTTGGCTGCTGCCGGGAGCCGATCCTGTGCGCCCGGCAAAGCCAATTCGCCCGTAGAACTCACCGTGGCCACTGTGGCTCAGAAAACTGACGCTTTCAGGCTTCCAGTCAATGATATGCGTCGACCTTTCCCCCGCATCTTCCATGCTGAAGCGATGTACATTTCCATCCCGGTCATATGGTTGAAGGGCATACTGGCCTGCCTCCGCCAACGGATTTCCCCATCTGGAGAACTCAATGTCAGCCTCGTTGTGGTCATCACGGTAAAGGAACATTCCGGCCACCACATACTCGTTCAGTTCATCCAGATTGGTCGACACTTTAAAACAATACCTGCCATGGGCCACTGCTCCCCGCAAAATCACCCCTGCACACTTCCATTGTCCGTCGCTGCAGGTAATTTTCAGATGCAGCCGGCCCTGCTTATCCACCCATACATTTTCACGGGAACCGGAGAACTGGTTGGGCCCCGGAGGAATGCTGCGCGGCCCGGAAGTGACTGCGCTCCAGTCAAATCCCGAGAAGCGGATGGTACCCGGGCCCGTTCCCCGGATCTCCCGGGCACCCTTTTCGCTGCCCGAACAAAGCAGAAACAAGAGCAGGAACACGGGAAGAGCGAGTTTCTTCCAATCGATACAATTTAATTGCGGGGTTGTTTTCATATTGACCCTCCTCGCAGCTGACCTGCGAAGAATGTCCGGCAAAATAAGAAAATTCTGGGGATCTCTTTCCTGCAGGCACCTGTAAGGGTACAGTTCAGGATGTAACAAATTTCCGGTTCACGTCGTATGAACCGTTATAATCAACCATCCAGAACATGAAAACGAAAAGTTTCCTTTCCGTATTTGTCATATCACTGTTCCTTCTCACCACCTTCACCAGCTGTGAAAAAGATCCGGCCACGCAACTGAGCGGTGGAGTATGGATTTTTGAGAACCTGACATCCGACACCGAGGATGAAAACATCCGCTCCCTCGTCGCCCTGGCAAAGGCACTGATGACCGATGCCACCCTGGAATTCCAGGACGGCGGGACCTACATCATCACCTCCCCCCTGATGGATGAACCAACCACCGGGACCTGGTCCCTGATCGGAGATGATCAGCTGGTCCTGGATCCCGATGATCAACTCGCCTCCACCGCAAACATAGAGACGCTGACAAGAAAACAGCTTGTCTATATCGAGACGTACAGCGACATGCAGGACGGCACCTATTCGGTAACCACCAGCTGGACCCGTGAATAGGAAAATAATACAGATCTGTTATGTAATTCGTGTGGCCGAGCCCCAGTAATGGTAGCTGGTGGGTCTCCAGCCTGAAAAATAACCTGTGTGCAAGTTGTCAGGCTTAAATCCATTTCTTTCCAGGATCGCCGGGACATCCCTGTTCAGATGACATCCGCCACCGATCCTCTTCCACAGGGGATTGATCAGGTTCTGCCACATCCGCAGCCCCCTGTCCGGTGCCAGTCCGTGTTCCGAGAATACCAGCTTCCCGCCGGGTTTGAGAACCCTGAAAACCTCCTGAAGGGTCCGGTCAAGATTCGCAATCGAGCAAAGGGTGTACGTAACAACCACCGTATCAAAGCTGTTGTTTCCGGCAGGGATGTGATCCGCAACCCCTCTGATATATTCCACATCGAATGGAAGGTCAGCCAGGTCGGTCTTTCTCTTCTTCCATAGCTTCTCCAGGGGATCGATCGCTGTCAGATGCTTCACTTTTATTCTGTCATACAGGGGCAAACTATGCCCCGCCCCGATGCCGATCTCCAGTACGTTCCCGTGAGCGAGGGGGATCACCTTCTCCCTCTGCTCCCTGCTGTTCCCGCCGTTGCATGCCCAATGGATGGCCCCGGGCAGAATGTATTTGTTGTAGATGCCCATTGCTGTCTAAAATACGAAATAAAATTTTCAATTTACGGTCAGTCTCTCCCAGGAAAGACCATATCCGCTTGGTTTTGGATTTCGCTTGACTTCCAAGGAGATATTTCGTAATTTTAATCACGTGATTTTTGGCTGCCGGCGATCTGGCTCATGGCTGCTGTCGAAGTGTCCTTCTGGAACTCTTTCACCAACCCTGATGGTCATGCAGGACTTTTTTGAGCATTTATAGATAGCTTCATTTCCAAATATTGAGCACCATGAAAGCATGCTATTTGATATTGATATCCATCATGCTGTCTGCCGGTATGGTTGTGTCGTGCAATAAAAATGATAATGATAATGATCCGACTTCCACAGGGACTTTGGAGGACCTGGACGCAGTTTTTGATTATATGGCCCAGCGCCAGAAATCATATGTGGATATCGCTCCGGTCGAATTACCCGATTATGTGACAGCGTCCGATGACACAAGTATGCAAAAGCTTGTTGCATTTGCTGCCCGCATCGACAGCTCCCGGGAAAAAGCAATATTTCCAGCACTTGCAGGATTTAACGGATCAGATGGATCAAGCGGGCCTATCAAATCAATCCCTGCAGATTTATTGTCCAGTCAAAGGATGGATGACGATAGGTGGGAAATTGCGTGTTATCTGGAGGATACGCCCAACTGGTTCTGCAGGTTCACTAAATGGGAGAATGATGGAAAACTGAACGTAGTATTTACGCAACAAAATAGCCTGGAATCAGACATCAGACATATTGTAATTCAAGGGGAGCACTCCAACGGGTTTGTTTATGATGAACCACTCATGATACAGTACTGGTTAACAATGAAAGACAGTACCTACAGTGAGTATGCCGTCAAAACAATCTTTTTCCCTGATCCGCCCTGTGGAGACGGAATTCTGTGGAGGTTTATCACAGAGGTGGAAGGAGAAGATGCCTGGCTTCATTTTATGGGTGAATCAAAATCGCTGGCCACATACATCTATACGCATGTAACATATACCTGTAACTTTATTGAAGGCCACCACATCGAATCCATTCTGGAGATGAAGATCTATCCCGATGGAATGGTCGTTTTCACCGTCAGCTTTTACAGTCTCAATCTGCACGATGTCTATGTATTCTCTGTTTACGGATGCATGGAAGATGGTTCCTGGGTAGAAGTTATATACAACGAGGACGGGAGTGTAAGAGAACGCAAACAGTGGCCTCCTGAATCGCAAATCCACCTGAACACGAATGACAGATCAGATAAATGGGTGCTGAATTCAAAAGTTAAGTTCCCATAACAGACCACACATCTGATTCTTGAAGGTGAATTCAGCGGCTCATTGAGGATTCGGGGTTTATGCCTATATTCACGGTAATAAATCCGACATCCATGAAAAGAATCACCAGAAAAGGATTCCTTCATCTGACAATTGCCGTGATTGTACTGCTCGCCGCTCAGGCAACGGCGCAGCAGGCGCTGCAGGGAGGCACAGAGATCACCTCCCCGGAAATCCATGAAGACCATTCCGTTACCTTCCGGATTGCGGCCCCGCAGGCATCGGAGGTGAAGTTATCGGGCGACTGGATGCCTTTTGAGGGCTGGGTACCCGGAACGGCCACGATGATAAAAGATGAGAATGGCATCTGGAGCCATACCACAGAAATATTGGAGCCCGAACTTTACTCCTACTATTTCCTGGTTGACGGTTTCCGGACCATTGATCCGGGCAATGCTTTCGTGAGCAGGGATATTGCCACCCTCACAAATTTCTTCATCATTGAAGGGGAACAGGCGGACCTGTACAGGGTCCAAGACGTTCCCCACGGATCGGTCACGCGCCGTTGGTATGAATCGCCCGGACTGGAGATGGAACGGAGGATAACGGTATACACTCCCCCGGGCTATGAAACCTCCGGTAAGGAATACCCGGTGCTTTACCTGCTGCATGGTGCAGGAGGGGATGAAGAGGCATGGATCACACTGGGGCGGGCCACCCAGATCATGGATAACCTGATCGCACAGGGGAAAGCAGAACCGATGATCGTGGTCATGCCCAACGGGAACGTGATCCAGGACGCCGCACCGGGTGAGGGCCGGGACGGATTCTACAAACCCCGGTTCATGATCCCGGGAACCATGGACGGCACATTCGAAGAAACCTTCGGGGACATTGTCCGCTTTGTTGAGAATAACTACCGGGTGAAAGCAGACAAACCGAACCGGGCCATCGCAGGGCTCTCCATGGGAGGGTTCCATTCGCTTCATATTTCCAGATACTATCCCGGTACCTTTGATTACATCGGACTTTTTTCACCTGCCATCATGCCCAACCAGAATGTTTCCTCCAAAGTGTATGAAGACATCGACGGAACCCTGGAAAAACAGATGCAAAACGGGTACAGGCTGTACTGGATCGGGATCGGGAAAACGGACTTTCTTTACAACGGAGTGGTCCAGTTCAGCAGGAAACTGGACGATATGGGAATGGAGCACATACTGAGGGAAAGCGACGGCGGACACATCTGGAAAAACTGGAGGATCTACCTGACCGAATTTGTACCGCAACTGTTCCACCCATAACCGGCACCCTTGGCAAAAAGGAAGAACAGACTGATCAACTGGCTGGAACCGCCGAAGGGATGGCGGTGGCCGGTGATCGTGGTCACCGGGATCGTGACCGGACTCGCACTCTTTGCCATCCATATCTCGCGTGCACCTTCCTACCTGTCCGATAAACCGGAAACCTGCACCAACTGCCATATCATGGCCCCCCAGTACGCCACCTGGAGCCACAGCGCACACCGTGAATGGACCCATTGCAATGACTGCCATGTGCCGCACAACAACGTGGTAAGCAAATATTACTTCAAGGCGGCCGACGGGCTCCGCCATGCCACCATCTTCACCCTTCGCCGCGAGCCCCAGGTGATCCGGATCCGCCATGCAGGCATCGGGGTGGTGCAACAGAACTGCATCCGGTGCCACGACAGCCTTCTTCACGGATTCAGATACTTTGGCGGCGAAAGCAACCAGTACGGTGAAGTTACCGGACGGCGCTGCTGGGACTGTCACCGGGAGGTGCCCCACGGCAGGGTAAACAGCCTTACCAGCACACCCTGGGCGCGGGTACCGCTTCCACCCAGTCCGGTGCCCGACTGGCTCAGATCGTTCACTGAAACAAACAAATAATCATATCCCATGGCCACAATCAGAGAAAACGTCGCAAAAAAACCCTGGCTCGGATGGCTCCTGTTCGCCTTTACCGTGATCGTGGTCTTCCTCCTGGGCCTGCTTGCCTCGACCATTATCGAACGCCGCGCCGAGGCGTTGTTCGCGTACACGCCCCAGGTGGATCTGACCGAATTTGAATCCCGCAATGCCGAATGGGGGAAGAATTTTCCCCGGGAATACCAGTCCTATCTCCGGACGACCGACACGTCGTTCAGGAGCAAATACAACGGGAGTGCATGGATCGATATGCTGGAGGTGGATCCCCGCATGGTTGTCCTCTGGGCAGGATACTCCTTTTCAAAGGAATATAACCAGGGACGCGGACATGCATTTGCCGTTGAGGATATCCGGAATATCCTGCGGACAGGAGCGCCTTCGGGTCCGGATGATGGTCCGCAGCCCAACACCTGCTGGACCTGCAAGAGTCCCGATGTACCCAGGATGATGGCCGAAGTCGGGGTGGCAGAATTTTACGCCGGGAAATGGGCATCAATGGGAATGGAAATTGTCAATCCGATCGGGTGTGCGGATTGTCATGACCCGGAAACCATGAATTTGCGCATTACCCGTCCGGCTCTGATCGAGGCATTTGAAAGACTGGGCAAAGATGTTACGAAGGCATCCCACCAGGAGATGCGGTCACTTGTATGTGCACAGTGCCATGTGGAGTATTATTTCAAAGGAGCGGGCAACTACCTTACATTTCCTTGGGATCATGGGTACAAGGCCGAAGAGATCGAGGAATATTATGACCGCCTCGGATTTGCCGACTGGACACATGCAATGAGCCGGGCCCCGATGCTCAAGGGACAACATCCCGATTACGAGATCTATATGACCGGCATCCATGCCGACAGGGGGGTGTCATGCGCGGACTGCCACATGCCTTACAAAAGCGAGGGAGGGATGAAATTCACAGACCACCACGTACGGAGCCCGCTGGACAACGTGTCAGGCTCCTGCCAGGTATGCCACAGGGAGGAGACCGACAGGCTGGTCGCGAACGTATACCAGCGACAGGACCAGATCATCGGGAACCGCGACCAGCTTGAAAGGCTGCTGGTCCGCGCCCATGTGGAAGCGAAAAAAGCGTGGGAACTGGGTGCCACCGAGGAAGAAATGGCCGATGTTCTCAATGCCATCAGGCACGCCCAGTGGCGCTGGGACTACGTGGCCGCTTCACACGGCGGATCATTCCACTCGCCCGTGGAGGTGAGCCGCACCATTGCCTCTGCCATCGATATCATCCAGGAGGGCAGGATCAGGCTGGCCAGGCTTCTGCTGAACAGGGGATACCAAGGGGAGGTCCCCTACCCCGATATATCCACGAAGGCAAAAGCCCAGCGATTCATCGGGCTGGATATGGATGCCCTCAATGCTGAAAAAGCATTGTTCCTGCAAACGCTTGTTCCCGTTTGGGACAGCATCGCGGCTGAAAGGCATGCTTCGTGGGACATGGAAAGGTAGCGCATCCACTCAGCGCGACCGGATCTCCCTTCTCATGAAGGACAGATAGGAAAGCACGAAGCACAGCAGGGTCAGTGCAATGAGCCCTGTGAGCTGTGGCCAGACGATCAGCAGGCTCTGCCCGACGGGGAGCGGACCGGGAATGGTCCCGTGTAACTGCTCCATGGTCAGTGGTCCGATGCTCCTTACCGAGGGCACCAGCAACGTCGAGGTGATCTCATTGAACAGTTCGCCCGGCATGACCTGGACCAGTCCGAATCTCAGTTTCTGATAAATATATACAGCCCGCGGGGTTGCCATTTCGGATGGTTCGATCCCCTTCAGCACCAGGTTCACGATCAGGGGATAGAATACGGTGAGGAACAGCCAGACCGCAATTCCTGCAAGGGCTGCAGTGGCCGGCTGCCGGAACCTGACCGAAAACAGGATGGAAAGGTTCAGCCAGAAGGAGACATACACGATGCTGATGATTGTATATAATATCATGCGTATGAATTCCCCGGCGGTGGGCGGGATGCCCAGTGCGATAAGGCCGGTCCCCAGCACCAGGAAACTGAGCGTAAAGAACATGATACTGACCACGGCTAATCCGGCCACGAATTTGGCGTTCAGAAGGTAATCCCTGGGTACGGGCTGGGCCAGGATCCGGCTCAGTGTTCCCTTGTTCTGCTCCGAATTGATGGCATCAAATCCAAGGCTGATCCCCAGCAATGGTCCGAGGAAACTGACAAAGACGATGAAAGAGGGCAGGGTCCCGTCGGACAAAGTGAACAGGTTCAGGAAAAAGAAGTCGTTTTCGGCATTGCTCCTGCTGACGGCTTCCGTGAAATTTGAAAGCGAGGTGTACAGGGAGCCCATGCATGTGAGTGCAACAATGCCAAGCAGGATAATGGAACGCCAGCTCCTTACATGGTCGGCAACCTCCTTCCGGACCATCGCCAGAAAAGGCTTCAGTGTGATATTATTCATGACCGGCACCTCCTCCCTGAAAATAACGGTAATAAATATCATCCAGCGCGACCGACCTGCCTTCAGAGGCCTCCTGACCATCCGGGAACAGCTGCCTGGCAAGAGAACCGATCTCCCCCTCGGCAAGCAGCCTGCCGTCCACGAAAATACCCACCCGGTCGCATACCTGCTGTACCTGGTGCAGCTGGTGTGATGAGAAAAGAACCGTGATCCCATCCTCCCTGCTGAGCCTGACGATAAGCTCAAGAAATTCCCTCACCCCTGTTGGATCAATGCCCAGGGTAGGCTCATCGAGGATGATCACCCGGGGATGTTTGATGAGCACATCTGCAAGTCCGAGTCTCTGACGCATCCCCCTTGAATATTTCCCCGTCTTTTTGTGCTTCTCTGTCCCGAGTCCGACCTTTGCGAGCAATTCATCCGCCCGCGATTCCGCCTCCCCCTGGGGTATCTCGTTCAGCCGCGCCGTGTAGACCAGGTTCTCCATCCCGGTCATGTCCTCGTAAAATCCCACATCCTCGGGCAGGTAACCCACCTTTTGTTTCACCCGGATCGGGAACCTTACCGGATCCAGGCCGCACACCCGCACCGTTCCCGAATCGGGCTCGGTGAGTCCCAGCAACATCAGGATCGTGGTTGATTTTCCCGCTCCGTTGGGCCCGAGCAGCCCGAATATCTCTCCTTTCCCAACAGACAGATCCAGGTTGTTTACCACAAGATGCGTCCCGTACCTTTTGGTCAGGCCGTATATCTCGATGATCTTCTCCATGAATTACCTCCTTCCGAATTTCCGGAACAGATAATAGATGAGCCCGATGGTGGCGATAATGATCAGAATGCCCAGCCAGCCCCAGAGCAGCGGGGTTTTCACCGAAATCCTGAATGAAGCCTCCGAGTTCACTTCGGGGGTCCTGGCTGTGATGACCGTCGCGTAATCCCCTGGAATGGCCCTGTCATCCGCCGTGATGGAAGCAAACACGGTGGTATGTTCACCGGCATTCAACCGCACAACCGTGTCGGGCTCGAACTGCACGTTCCAGTTCCGGGGACTGGTTGACCTGAACACCACATCTTCCAGCACGGCAGAACCGGTGTTCCTGAGCTCAAGTTCGATCCGCTTTTCCCTGCCCGCGGTGGTTTTCGCACTCAGCAGTCCGTTTGGAGTGGTCAGTTCCATCCTGTATGAGCCGGTGATCACCACCTCCAGTTCCAGCTGCGCGGATGTGGCGCTGTTGACAGCATGAACGGGAATTTGATACGTACCGGCCTGGATATTGTGGGGAGGCTTGATCTCCACGGAGATGTTCGCTGTCTGACCCGGCTCCACCTCCACTGCCGTTGCCTGCTTGTAATTGGGCTTGAAGACCACGTTCCAGCCCCGCGGGGCATCTGCCCTGAGTGAATACATCTGTTTCACGCCCGTCTGGTTCTTCAGCCGGGTGGAAAAGGTGAAATTGAAATCGGAATGCCCTTCCATGTTGGCCTGGTCGGAGGTGAAATCAGTCCTGAAGGTGCCCTGTTCGGATACGTTCACGACCAGGGTCAGCACATCATAATTTGCCGCGACGAGCCTGAAGGAATGGTTACCCTGGTCCACCTTCAGGGGAACATTCACCTGGAGTGAAAGGGTCCTCTTCTCGCCCGGCAGCACGGAGATCCGGCTGACAAGGTACCCTCCCGCCTTCAGGGTCGCTTCCCATCCTTCGGGTAATCCTGCCACGGAAAGGTCCACATTCCGCGACACGCTACCGTCATTCCTGACCTCCACGGAATAGTCAATGGTCTCACCCGGAGGCACCGATATTTTCAGATACGGGGTGTAGAGTGTGATCCCGCCGGCTGCATTCAGCATCATTCCGGATGACAAAAGGAAAAACAGGGGTAGCAGGATCGCCTGAATTTGCGTACGGACAGTCATGAAAAAATCCTCCTGAAATTTTTAAATGAACATGCATACGGAACGCAAAAATAAGGATGTGCGAAAATCTGTAAAGGTCTGAATCGTTAAAAAATGTAAAAAAAAGCAGGTGATTTAACATTTCTTTAGCAAACAAAACTTTGTTACCCCTGTTTAGGGGAATATTTCATCATTTTGAAACCCTGACCTTTTGAAACAAAGTTTTTTTACAGGATCGTTCCGGCAAGGATCCGGAATCCTGCTTATGTTGTTATGTCTTCCGCTCACCGAAGCGGAGGGACAGCAATTCTGGGAACCGACCGGGGAATTTCCCGGGGGACCGAAAACAGGGATCGCCGTGACAGGTGATTCCATTCTATTCGCGGGGCTGACCGACGGCATCATCAGAAGCCGTGACGGCGGCAACTCTTTTGAGAAAGTACTCGGGGCATCCGGGATTTTCTCCCTGTATGCCACTGCATCGGGTTCCGTGCTCGCGGGTGGCACCGGAAAGATCTATGTTTCCGGAGACGGCGGCAACAACTGGGACAGCCTGGCTGTCAACTCCGCCTTCCCGGTCATTCAGATCACGGAAAACGGGCCGGGAGCACTTTTCGCCATCACCGGAGGCTATGATGACGAAGGGTACAAGGGGGACGGTGTATTCTATGCTCCCGGTCCGGGCCACCAGTGGGAACAGAGGAACGGGGGACTCGGTTCGTTCCTGGGTTGTGAAAAAATTGCCGCAGACAAAAATGGAAGGCTATACCTAGCAGTCCACGATCACTTTGTCACCGGGAACGGGGGACTGTTCATCTCGGAGGACAACGGCCTAAGATGGGAGCATGTGGATGTTCAGATCGACGGGAGAGGCCAGGTGGAGGACCGTCTGAAGATCGAGTTTTCAACGGGGCTGTCAGTTTCGCCCGAGGACTCGGTATACCTCAGTTTCCAGGGTCTTGCGGGAAATGGAATGGTGCGGCTGAATGTGAGGAGGTACATGGATGATGTCGGAAAGGCAGGGCACTGGACCGTCTGCAGTGTGACTGAATCCGAACAATGGTGGCTGGACAGGACCCTGCACAACATTTACTTTTTCGGGAACGGGCTTTGGTTCAGCTCCTCTCAGGGATCTCTTAGCACCGGGGGTACCTGGTATACCAGCGAGGGAAGCGGCGGATGGGAACAGGTAAACCAGAACCTGGAATACTATCCCCTGAGCCACCGGGATGCCCAGTATTTCGCCGAAGATGGCAATGGCCGCATCTACATGGTGCAACACCTGGGGGAGAAGATTTTCACCCACAACGGGCAGGGCGGGCCGGTGACTGTGCCGCAACGCGCCGTTTCAGGGACCATGGTGGTATATCCCAATCCGGCAGGGAGTGGACAACCCGTGTACCTTACAGGATCGCTGCCTCGAACAGCCAGGATCTCACTGTTTGACAGCACAGGCAGGAAACTGGCGGAACCTGACCTGTCAGAACGGCCCGTCCGGTTCTCCTCCCCTGCTGCACCCGGCATTTATTATATCGCGGTCGAAAACCGCGATCACAGAGAAGTCATCAGGTTCATTGTCCGGTAGTCAAATTAAATCATTAAAAATCACATGAAAAAACAAAAATTATTGTCCGTGCTGTTCCTGCTGGCAACCCTGTCGCTGCAGGCCCAGGAACGGGATGTGTACAGCCTCCGGCTGGATATTCCCCTTGTCGATTATCCGCAGAATCTATCACTGCCGGGTCACTTTCCCTCCATGAACCAGTCACTCGAATGGTCTCTGGATGTTTATGAGCTTGGCTTTTACGGCATTGACGCACTGGGAAATGTCATTTTTCGACCCGGGAAGGAGCCTTCCTCCCGGCTTGGGAATCTTCCAAATCAGGGCCTAAAATACCTGCTCGGACTGGGCTTTTCCAGGTATGCCAGTGAGCTGCCCATCCCGCTGGGAGTCTGGGCGCATGAGGAATTCCACCGCACGGTACTCGGCGAGGCGGGAATCCCGTCCAAAAACGGCAACTGGCTCTTTCACAGGTGGGACGGGACCGTCTACGGGGTATCCGATGAAGCGCTGGAAACGCTGAAAAGGGATGATCCCAGCCGGTTACTGTATTCTTACGTTGCGGGCATCCAGTATGAGGTCCTGCTGAACCGGCAGATCTCGACTGGTGATTTTTACCACAAAAGAAGCCTGCCCAAGAACCCCCTGCTGCTCTACAACGCCTGGTATGTATACAATTATTTCAGGTTTTCCACAAGCCCGGCCTCCGATTCCGTGAAGGTCATCGCACCGCCGCACGAGGACCCTGACCCTGCACTGAGGGATTATGCAGGAGCGGACCTGACAGCCTGGGCTTTTGACATGTTCCACCCCGGACTCCCCTACACCGGTTCCAGAGATCCGTTCCCGGGAGGTGAAGGGGTCAACAGGAGGGTTGGTTTCTCCGATCTCCCTTCCGAAGCACAGGATTACCTGGTCAGTCAGAAATGGCTGTCTCTGCTCAATTTTCTGAACCCCGCCATCTTTTTCGTAAACAGGATCCCGCTGGGCCGGGACTTCTCTTTCAATTTCTTTGCCCAGTATGCACCCACCCATTTCGGAAATGACATCGCTCTGTTCGTACCGGTAAAGTACCGGGATTACAACCTTCTTTTTGACGCGCACAGGTATGGCAGCAGGACCGCCGCCGGTTACGGGATCGGACTGGGCCTGTTCGGTTTCCGGCTGGGAGAGCGGCTTACCACAGATCTGGAACTGGATCTCTGGAATCAGCCGGTTTCTTTCCTGATTGACGAAAAACAGGCAGGAGGCGCGCTCTCCATCGGGCCGACATTTTACTTCAGCAAAACAATTTCCGCCTATGTGCGAATCACAGGTAAAACGCGTGGATGGCAGATGGGCAATCCCTATCTGGACCGAAACCTGTCCGTCCGGGTGGGGACGAACATAAATATCCGCAAGCCTGATTGATTTATTCTGACATTCTTTACTTTTGCCCCTGAACAGGAATGTGCTGCGGAAGATCCAGGCACATCCATGAATGGTAAAACAGATGAACACTTTCTTTAAGCTCCTGGAGAACAAAAATATTAAACTCCCGGAACACATCAGGGAGCTACTGGAAAGCTGCAAAGGTTTCCGTGTGTTCCCGTCCACCCTGGAACTGGCAGACGCTTCCACAGGGGGCAGGGAGCAATCAGAATATAAGGTGAAATACACGATCCAGGATCGGGGTGAAGTAACCGAAGCCCTGGTCCACCGTGTCAAGAACGGGATCGCTGTCAATTATCCCGAGCCCTATATGCGCCGGAGGGATCCGGCCACGATGAGCATTGCGGATGACGGGCCGACGGACAAGAAACGTTTCAGGGAGAAATACGGGTATGAATTCGACACCATCAGGGAAGAGACTTTCAGCTGGTTAAAAACACAGGAACTTGGAGTGTTCCTCTATTTTGCCGGCAGGCTCGGCATCGGGTCCACCGGTTTGGCCATCGTGCCTGTGAACGCCGCTTTTTTTGCCATGGGGCTGTCAATGCTGCAGGCGATCATTGATCCGGACGAATTGAAAGAAGGCACCGAGCTGAGAAGTGTTATTTTCGTGGCTCCGGTGTTCCGGCATACCCATTTCAACGGTAAGCAGGTGGTCGTCCATCACCGCACCGGCCAGCTGCACGAACTCTATGCGTACAACCTTTACCCCGGACCCAGTGCAAAGAAAGGCCTCTATGGGGTTCTGCTCACCCAGGGGGAAAAGGAGGGATGGATCACCGCCCACTGTTCGGCTGTCCAGTCCGTCAGTCCCTACGACAACATCACCACCTTCATGCATGAGGGGGCCAGCGGGGGAGGAAAGAGCGAATTGCACCAGCA
>DSDZ01000386.1 GCA_011048475.1 Bacteroides sp.
CCATACAGGGCTGAGGAAGGGCCCTTCAGGATCTCAACCGATCCGATCCCCATCACCTCCATGTCTTCCAGGGAGGTGAATCCATCTCCGGAGGTGAGGGGGATATCGTCCAGGTAAGCCCTGATCCTGTTTGACTGGTAAGGTGTCCGGGAACCCACCCCGCGGATCACCAGCCGACCTGTGTTATAGCTTCCCGAAGCCATATATACCCCGGGGGCCAGGTTGATCAGGTCCGATGCGCTGATGGCGCGGCCCGGTTCCCCCTGCTCCGCCGAAATGTGTACAATCCCCCCTGGAACCTCCAGGTATTGTTCACGGAAGGGTACCACGGTGATGGTCACCTCCTTAAGTCGGACCGTGTCATCGGGCGATTCCTGCGCCGTGACGGGATGAGACACGGCAAGGGACATGAAGATCAGGAATATGGGGAATATCAGCCCGGACCGGTGGAACATATTCTCGATAAATTCTCTATATCCATAACATGCATGCCGGGGAAATGTTCCGGTTTCACTTCCCGTTAAAAATATGTATTTTAAGGCCTGAAATTTCATTCACATGAAAGACAAACCAGGAAAGGGCCTGCTGCTTTTCTCCGCGATCCTCCTGCTGATGATCTCATGTGCCTCGGTGGACCGTTACATCCACTCCGGGGAGGTACTCATCTGGGAACCCGACATCGCAAGGTTTGACTCTCTGGACCTTGTGGAGCAGGCGGATGAACATACGGTGCTGGTGACCGGTAGTTCCAGTGTGCGGCTGTGGGACAGCATCCACAGCGACCTGTCCCCCTACCGTATCATGCAGCGCGGCTACGGAGGGGCCAAACTCTCCGATTTCAATTACTATGCCGACAGGATCATCAAACCAGGGCCGTACAAGGCGATCCTCATTTTTGTGGCCAACGATATTTCGGGAGGGGAGCGGGACCGGACTCCCGGGGAAGTGTTGAAGCTGTACCGGATCCTGGTCAGCCGGATCCGAGAGCATACCCCGGATGCACCGGTTTTCTGGATCGAGACCACCCCCACGCCCAGCCGCTGGCATGCCTCCGACCGGATCAGGGATGCCAACCGGAAGATTCAAAGGTATTGTGACAGGAACCCGGATCTGTATTTCATCGAAACCCACGGGGCATTCACCCTGCCGTCCGGCAGCCCCGATTCCTCCCTGTTCCGAACCGATATGCTGCATCTGAACCGCAAAGGATACCGGTTGTGGGCCGGACTGATCAAAGAATCACTGGCGGAGGAGGGGATCCTTCCATCGCCGGGACCCGTTGAAAAAACATCCCGTTGATGAAGGATTCACGGACGTTACTGACCTACCATGACCTGACCGTGGAGGTGCAGTCCTTCCCCGGGGAGGAACTGATCGCGCACATGCTTGAGACGGTGCTGGGTACGCCGGGAGGGTTGCGCTACAGGCATACCGATATCGAAGAGAGGCTCTCTTCCCTGGGTGAAAATTATTTCATGTTCCTGCGCAAAGGGGGGAAAATGCTGGGGTCGGTGGGATTCTGCGGCAGGCCTGCCTCGGCTGCCGGACTGGCGCATGACAGCTGGCTGATCCGCTATTTCTCCATCAAAGCCCCCATGAGGTCTGTCCCCCGGAGAAGCAGACAAAACGAAAGCAGGGAAGGGAAAGCCGACCGGACGTCGGTACTGGGAAGGTTCATCAGGCCCATTTTTTCAAATCCCTCTCTGCTGAGGGACGGGGGCATGAAGGGAGTAATGCCCGCGGTCATCTACGGGATCGTGGAGAATAAAAACCTCAGGTCGGTGAATTTCAGTGATCAGACTGGCCTGGAGAAGGTGGGGGAGGTGAGCGGATTCGCCTTCAGCCGGATGAATCCCAGAAGGAGCAGGAGGCTGGAGCTGATGCCCCCGAACAAACAGGAAGAGATGCTGTCACTGGTCGGGGAATTTTACAGGGACCATACCCTCTTCAGCGCGGATAACATTTTCAGGGACAACCATTATTACGTGATCAGGGAGTCCGGCAGGGTGGTGGCCGGACTGAAAACACATCCCGTTACCTGGCGGATCGTAGATTTTGGAAGCGAATGGATCAACCGGCTGGCTAAACTCCTGGTGAAGGTCCCTTCCGTCAGCCGCCGGCTGGACCCGGATGCCCTCCGGCTGCTCGCCTTCGACGGTATTTACTGCGAACCGGGTCATGAAGCGGCGCTCTATGAACTGATGGAGGGCGTGCTGGAAAGGGAAGATCACTACCTGGCCATGCTGATGATGGATACCCGGTCGCCGCACCACCATCTGATCTCGGAGCCTAAAAAGCTGGGGATCCTGCACAGGGTTCTGGGCAGTTTCGATGCAGATATCAGGATCCGCTTCATCAACCTGCCCGACCATGTAAAGCAGTACTACATGGACCATCCGGCATTTATATCCACGTACGATAACACATAAAGGACAGCATGGAGATCATTGAAACGAAAATTGAGGGATTCTTTATCAGGCAGGCGCAACCGGAAGATGTACCCCTGGTGCTTGAACTGATCGGGAGACTGGCCGAATATGAACGGTTGTCCCACATGCTGGTGGCCACCGAAACAGGGTTGGAAAAGTATCTGTTCGGACCGGAAAAGGTCGCAGAGGTGATCCTCGGTTACCACGGGGAGGTGCCTGTGGGCTATGCACTCTACTTTTATAATTTTTCCACCTTCCTGTGCAGGCCCGGGCTCTACCTGGAGGACATCTTTGTGCTCGGGGAATACAGGGGAAGGGGGTTCGGGAAGGCGATGCTTGCATACCTGGCCAGGCTGGCTGTGGAAAAGGACTGCGGAAGGATGGAGTGGGTCGTGCTGGACTGGAACGAGCCGTCCATCAGGTTCTACAAATCCATGGGAGCGGAGCTGATGGATGAATGGATCATCAACCGGGTCTCTGGAGAAGCCCTCCGGGAGCTGGCTTCGAAGTTTTAATGAAAGCCGGGCCGGTTTTCCGGGCAGCACCGGGAATCCGGCGAAAGCCCGGAAGCCGGAAGTGGAAAAAAAAGGCTGGCCATTTCATTTGATGTTGGAAAAAAACCTAATTTAAGCACCTTAACTACCACTAAAACCGGATCTCATGGAGATCGCCGTCAGGCAGGTAAGTTCCCGGAAGGACATGCGGAAGTTTATCCATCTTCCCGCCAGGGTCCACAGGGGTCACAATAACTGGGTCCCGCCACTCTACTCGGATGAATGGGAGTTCTATGATTCTAAAAGGAACAAATCCTTTCAGTACTGCGATGTGATCATGCTTCTTGCATTCAGGGGAAACAAATTGGTGGGACGGGTGATGGGGATCATCAACCACAGGTACAATGACATTCACCGGGAAAAACATGCCCGCTTTAATTTCCTGGAAACGTGGGATGACCTTGAAGTGAGCCGCGCGCTGCTGGAATACCTGGTAGAGTGGGCCCGGAGCAAGGGGATGGTGAAACTGGTCGGTCCCCTGGCGTTCTCGGACAAGGATCCCCAGGGCTATCTGATCGAGGGTTTCAACGAGCCGGTGGTCATCGCATCCCACTGCAATTATGAATACGTGATCGGTCACCTGACGGCGCTGGGTTTTGAAAAAGAGCTCGATCTGGTGGTTTACAAGATCCCCATCCCTGAGAAAACACCCGAACTTTACCTGAAGATCGCAGAAAGGGCCAGGGTGAATAATCCGGATATCCGGCTCAGGGAATTTACCCGCCGAAAGGAACTGAAGCCGATGATCAGGCCCATCTTTTCCCTGATTAATGAGACCTTTACACACATCTACGGGTTCATGCCCTTTACCCTGGAAGAGATGGACGATTTTGCCAACCGGTACCTGATGATCATGGATCCGGGGTATATCAAGGTGATCGAGAATGGGGCCGGGGAGACTGTCGCATTTATCATCGCGATGCCCGATATCAGCAAGGGAATCAGGCGATCCGGGGGATACCTGTTCCCCTTTGGATTCCTGCATATCCTTTTCTCGGGTCTGCGCTCAAAACAGCTCAACCTTCTGATGGGGGCGGTCCGGCCCGATTACCAGAACCGCGGGCTGGATGCGATCATGGGTTCAGCCATGCTTGAATCTGCCAGAAAGGGGAAGATGGCATACATGGACAGCCACCTTGAAATGGAGACCAACACCCGTGTGCGTGCCGAAATGGAATACATGGGGGGAAAGGTGTACAAAGTGTACCGGATATTCGGGAGATCACTGAACAGCATATGATAATTTACAGGGTTTTGTTTTGATCTTTTAAGCAAAGCCCCTATTTTTGGACCATCAATCCCCCTTACAATGAGGATTACTGGAAATATTGCGGCAGACCGGGTACTGCGCCTCTTCTGAAGTGCAGCCGTCAGTTTTTTCTCTTCCTAACCAGTAATTCTCAGATCAATGTCACATAAAGTTACCAGTACACAGGCTTCCCTGTCATCATTCAGAAGGTTCCTTCAGGATCTCCGTGAGGCCGTCTCCGGATCGGAAAGGGATTTTACCAGGATCCCGCTGGGAAGGGCGATCCTGCTTCTCAGCATCCCCATGGTCCTGGAGATGATCATGGAATCGGTCTTTGCGCTGGCGGACATCTTTTTCGTATCCAGACTGGGGGCGGAGGCGGTGGCCACGGTGGGGATCACCGAGTCGGTGATGACCGTCATCTATGCCATCGGCATGGGCCTCAGTGTGGGAACCACCGCCCTGGTTTCCAGAAGGATCGGGGAAAACCGTCCCGAGCAGGCAGCCGTAGCGGCAGTCCAGGCCATCTTCACCGGGATCGTGGTTTCGTCCCTTTTCGCTTTTACGGGTATTTTCTTTGCAAAGGATCTTCTCAGGCTGATGGGGGCATCGGAAACCACGGTGGAGACGGGATACATGTATCCTGCCATCATGCTGGCGGGCAACGGGGTGATCATGCTCCTGTTCATTATCAATGCGGTGTTCAGGAGCAGCGGGGATGCTGCCATCTCCATGCGGGTGCTCTGGTTCGCCAACATCCTGAACATCATTCTCGATCCCCTGCTGATCTTCGGATGGGGACCCTTCCCGGAGATGGGGGTGAAGGGTGCGGCGGTGGCCACATGTACCGGAAGGGGACTGGCGGTCGTTTACCAGGTCTATCTGCTGGGCCGGGGAAGGTACCGGGTGAAGATCGCAGCGGCACAGCTGGTGATCCGGATGAAAGAGGTCGTCAAACTGGTGAAGCTTTCCCTGGGTGCCATCGGCCAGAATCTGATCGGCACTGCTTCCTGGATATTCCTGGTCTGGGTGATCACCAGCCTGGGTGAAGAGGTGGTGGCCGGTTATACCATTGCCATCCGGATCGTGATGTTCGTTCTCCTTCCTTCATGGGGGATGGCAAACGCATCGGCCACGCTGGTGGGTCAGAACCTGGGAGCGAACAGACCGGAAAGGGCCGAACGCGCCGCATGGCTGGTGGGGATCGGGAACATGGTGTTGCTCGGCCTCATCTCTGTCTTCTTCATTGTTTTTCCAGACACCTTCATCGGCTTTTTCATCAACGGGACCGACCAGCCGCTGGTCATGCAGAGCGGGGTCACCTGTCTGCGGGTGATCAGCTTCGGATTCGTGGTGTATGCCATGGGGATGGTCATGGTCAATTCCATCAACGGGGCAGGGGATACAGCCACCCCCGTATGGATCAATGTGATCGCATTCTGGCTGATGGAGATCCCGCTGGCGTACCTCTTCACCCGGGTATTTGATTTGCATCTCCAGGGGGTATGCTATGCGATCCTGATCGGGGAGTCCACACTGACCCTTTTATCCATGATCATTTTCCGCAGGGGAAAATGGAAACTCAAAGTAGTCTGAAGTCTAAAGTCGAAAGGATTGTGTAACTTGCAACAGGATGAAACACAACTTTCCGCATATCTACCTGTACCACCGTTTCGGCAGGGGGCTCTACGAGTGCTGGATGCTATATCTCTGACAGGAGGCCGGGTCCCCGGTTTCCCGTTTCCCATTGTACCATTTCCCATTTCCCATTTCCCGTTTTTTTTCGTTTACTGACTTACTTATCAGCACCAGATGCAAATTGCGACCATCTTCGATATCAAGCGTTTCGCGGTTCATGACGGACCCGGGATCCGTACCACGGTCTTTTTCAAGGGTTGTCCCCTCCGCTGCTGGTGGTGCCATAACCCGGAAAGCCAGTTGCCGGAACCCGAAACGGTGGAGATTGAAAGAAAGGTGGACGGGAGAAGGGTGCCTGCCCGCAGGACATACGGTGAACAGGTGGGGACGGCAGAACTGATGGAGATCATTTTAAGGGACCGCCACTATTACGCCGAATCCGGCGGCGGAGTGACCTTTTCGGGCGGGGAGCCGCTCATGCAGCCGGAGGCCCTTTCGGAATTGCTCCGGGCCTGCAGGAAGGCCAAACTCCATACATGCGTGGATACATGCGGGCATGTCGTGGCGACGGATTTTGAAAGGATCCTGGATGACACGGATCTGTTCCTCTATGACCTCAAGCACATGGATCCCTTACTGCACCTGAAATATACAGGGACCGGCAACGGTCTGATCCTTTCCAACGCGGACCGCCTGCTGGAGGCGGGGGCGCGGGTGATCTTCCGGATTCCCGTGATCCCGGGGATCAACACCTCGGATGAAGAGACCGGCAGGATGATCTCTTTCCTTGAGGAGAGAAGCGACCGGTGCAGGGAGGTGCACCTGCTGCCCTACCACCGCATTGCCGGTCAGAAATACAGCAGACTGGGAAAAACAATCCGGCTGCCGGAGGTGAAGGAGCCGGGCAGGAAAATGATGGAAACCCTGCAGAAGCGGTTTGAGCAGACCGGATTGGAGGTACTGATCGGGGGCTGAACGGACAACACAGAGCTGAACTCTGAATGAAATGAACGAACGTGTAAAAAAACTGAGAAAACAGAGCCTGGAAGCGGTGAACCGCATTTCAGCGGAACGGGGACTGCTTGTGACGGCTTTTTATAAAGCATTGTCGCCCATGCAGCATTCTGTCCCCGTGCAGCGTGCCAGATTGTTCGAATACATTCTGAAGAACAAGGCAATCTGCATCAACGACGGGGAGCTGATCGTGGGGGAGCGGGGACCGGCCCCGAAGGCCACTCCCACCTACCCTGAGATCAACCTGCATACGCTGAAGGACCTGGAGATCCTGGACGGCAGGGAGAAAGTGTCCTTCCGGGTGGACCGGGAGACCCGGGAAGCCTTCCGGGAGGTGATCATTCCTTACTGGGAGGGAAAGACCAACCGGGACCGGATCTTCCGGAACATGAGCGATGCGTGGAAGGAAGCCTATGCTGCAGGCATTTTTACAGAGTTCCAGGAACAACGGGCCCCCGGTCATACGGTACTGGGGGACAAGATCTACCGGATGGGAATGAGGGAAATCGCCGGCGAGGTCCGAAAATCAATGGAAGCGCTTGATTTCCATGATGATCCGCAGGCCTATGAAAAGCTGGAGGAACTCCGTGCCATGGAGATCTGTGCCAATGCCCTGGTCATGTTTGCCTGGCGGCACGCGGAAAAGCTGGATGCGCTCGCAGCCGGGGAAGCGGACATGGGAAGGAAAGAAGAGCTGAAGCGAATGGCGGCCGTCTGCCGCAGGGTGCCCTCCCGTGCCCCTTCCACCCTGCATGAAGCACTTCAGTATTACTGGTTTGTCCACCTGGGGGTCATCACCGAACTGAATCCGTGGGACTCGTTCAATCCGGGAAGGCTGGACCAGCACCTGCTTCCTTTTTACAGGAATGACCTGGCAAAGGGGATCCTGGATGAAGCCGGGGCCCGGGAGCTGCTGCAGTGTTTCTGGATCAAGTTCAACAACCATCCCGCTCCGCCCAAGGTGGGGGTTACCGCCGAGGAAAGCAACACCTATACCGATTTCTGCCTGATCAACCTGGGAGGGGTAAGAGAGGACGGGTCGGACGGGGTGAATGAGCTCACCTTCATCCTGCTGGATGTGATCGAGGAGATGCGCCTGTTGCAGCCCTCTTCAATGGTCCAGGTGAGCAGGAAGAATCCGGATGAATTCGTGGACCGGGCGGTCCGCATCGTGAAAACCGGATTCGGGCAGCCCTCCTTCTTCAATACGGATGCAATCATCCTGGAGCTGACCGGACAGGGCAAACGGCTGGAGGATGCAAGGCGGGGAGGCGCCTCGGGTTGTGTGGAAAGCGGGGCATTCGGAACGGAAGCCTATATTCTCACCGGGTATTTCAACCTGGTCAAGGTGCTGGAGATCACCCTCCACAACGGGGTGGATCCCATGACGGGGAAACGGACCGGTCCGGAGACAGGGGATCCGGCCGCTTTCGAATCCTTTGAAGCGCTGAAGGAAGCGTTCGTCAGGCAGCTGCACCATTTTATTGACATCAAGATCGCGGGGAACAACCTGATTGAACGGATCTTCACCCTCCACATGCCGGTCCCTTTCCTGTCGCTTTTCATCGACGACTGCATCGAAAAGGGCACGGATTATAATGCAGGCGGGGCCAGGTACAACACCAGCTATGTGCAGGGGATGGGACTGGGTTCCGTCACGGACATGCTAAGTTCCCTGCATACGCACGTATTTGAGAGGAAATCGATTACCATGGCGAACTTTCTCCGGGTGCTGGCAGACAACTTCGAGGGACATGATGCGCTCAGGGCCTCCCTGCTGTATGAGACCCCCAGGTACGGGAATGATGATGATGCGGCGGACCGGCACGCCCGCTGGGTGTTCGATGCCTTCCATGATGCGGTCACCGGCAGACTGACTCCGCGCGGGGCCACCTACAGGATCAACATGCTTCCCACCACCAGCCACATCTATTTCGGAAAGGTGGTGGGGGCCACGCCGGATGGGAGACTGGCCCGTGAGCCGCTTTCGGAGGGGATCTCACCCGTGCAGGGGATGGACCGGAGGGGTCCCACCGCTGTCCTCAATTCAGCCCTCAGGATCGATCACCTGAAAACGGGAGGGACCCTGCTGAACCAGAAATTCACCCCCGATTTCTTCAAAGATGAAAGGAGCATCCGGAAAATCACCCAGCTGATCCGGGCCTATTTCAGCAAGAACGGCCACCACATCCAGTTCAACGTGGTTTCGGCCGCCACCCTCCGGGATGCCCAGAAACATCCCGAAAGGCACCAGGATCTGATCGTGAGGGTGGCCGGGTACAGCGATTATTTCAATGCCCTGGGGCGCGAACTGCAGGAGGAGATCATCCGGAGGACCGAGCACGAAGGTGTGTAACTTCCTCGGGGGAGGTTATGCCCTATTCGAGGTGGACCGTTTTTTCTCCAGCCTCGATGGGGACGGGCAGAAAATTTTCCCTGGGAGGCATGGGACAGGTGGCATGCGGGGTGAATACGCAGGGTGGATTGTAGGCTTTGTTGAAATCCAGGATGACTTTTCCCCTGCGGCCCTTTGAGGCGTACAGGAACCTCCCTCCGCCATAGGTTTCCAGTCCGGTGGTCTGGTCGGCAAATACCAGGAAATATTGTTTGCCCGAAATGAAGGGGAGCAGGGTCATTTTAATCCCTTTGAGCCTGAATTGCAGTTCACCCGGACACTGATACTCTTCCATGAATCCTTCCACCGGGGTGGCCACCCGGATGGTCCGGGGCTCATCGAACGGAACCAGTTTAGCCTCCACCACATAACCGGTCCGGACCGGGAAAGAGGGGATCTGTTTCAATTCGTCGATACGGGGGTGGTTGCGATCCCTCAGACGGACCCCGTACTGATCTCCCCGCCGGATAATGTTCCATGACAGGTCGCCCTGCCGGAGGATCGTGGTATTTCTTGTATGGTCATCCCGCAGTTCCATGGTATTTACCGGACTTCCATTGACAAGGATCCCGGACCCTTCCGCCGCCTGGAGCGTCACCCGGCCTTCGTTCAGGGTCAGGGTGCCGCAAAAACCTGCTGCCTTTTCCGGGAATACGATCTCATTGGAAGGATCCGACCCGAAGCGGTTCTCCCCCTCCTTCAGCCAGTAAAGCCCTGCCAGGCTCAGCCAGCCATCTTCCTTTTTCAGCCTTTCAAGCCGCTCCTCCTTCCACTTTCCGATGGATGCCTCATAGGCCTCCTCATCCTCGACGGGAAGCCCGTCCTTCCTGCAGGCCGCCGCGAGCAGCGGGATCCCGGCCATCAGCAAAAAAATGATCCTGTATTTCAGCATTGTCATAAGAGATCTCCAGTAAACGGCAATGATAGAAGAATTTTTCTATTTTTGCAAAGTGTCAGGAGAGATGCCGGAGTGGTCGATCGGGGCGGTCTCGAAAACCGTTGTACGCTCTGCGTACCGGGGGTTCGAATCCCCCTCTCTCCGCAACACATTTTCTGCCCCCTGCTGGAATGGATCCCGGACCGAAAAATAATCTCCGTCTGATGGTTGCAGCGCTGGTCCTCCTGGCTGCATCCTGCACCGGGGAGGAGCGGACTTATCAGGCGGCCGGACTGCAGAACCGGCTCCCGCTGGCTCCCAATCCCTATATCGAGCTGCCGCTGGGGACGGTCAGACCCGAGGGGTGGCTGCTCCACCAGCTGAAGCTGATGCGGGACGGGATGACGGGACACCTGGATGAATTGTATCCCCCGGTGGTGGGAAGCAGGAACGGATGGCTGGGAGGGGACGGTGACGGATGGGAACGGGGTCCCTACTGGCTGGACGGACTGGTGCCCCTGGCCTGGCTGCTGGAGGATGATTCACTGAAGGCGAAAGCCATGCCCTGGATCGAATGGACCCTGAACAGCCAGACGGATGAAGGTTACTTCGGTCCGGTCCCCTTCGAAACGGAACCCGAACCCGAACCGGGCATCCAGAAGTCCAGGCGGCGTGACTGGTGGCCCAAGATGGTGATGCTGAAGGTGCTGCAGCAGTACTACGAGGCCACCGGGGATGGACGGGTGACCGATCTGATGAGCCGCTATTTCCGTTACCAGCTTGCCAGGTTACCGGATACCCCCCTGGACCACTGGTCCTTCTGGGCCAACCGGAGGGGAGGGGACAACCTGATGATGGTCTACTGGCTGTACAACATCACCGGGGAATCCTTCCTGCTGGAACTGGCAGATCTGATACACGAACAGACCTTCCCGTGGACGGAGGTTTTTCTCAATGATGACTGTTACGGGGGAGCGGAGCTGGATCACCTGTATCCATATAACACGGGGAACCGCTATCCCTTCGATGACAGCCTGATCGGAAGACTTTGCGTGGAACAGCTCCAGGCTTTCCACTGCGTGAACCTGGCGCAGGGGATCAAGGAACCGGTGATCCGGTCCCAGCAGGATCCGCGTTTGGAGCACCTGGCAGCGGTGAAGAAGGCCTTCCGGGACATCCGCCGTTTTCACGGTCAGCCCCAGGGTATGTACGGGGGGGACGAGCCACTGCACGGAGGCGTCCCCACCCAGGGGATCGAGCTCTGTTCGGTGGTGGAGCTGATGTATTCCCTGGAGAAGATGATCGGGGTGACCGGCGATGTGGAGTTCATGGACCACCTGGAACGGATCGCTTACAACGCACTGCCGGCGCAGATCTCCGATGATTTTTCCTCACGGCAGTATTTCCAGCAGGCCAACCAGGTGATGCTGACCCGCCACCGGCATAACTTTTACGAAGAGGACCACCACGGGAATACGGACCTCTGCTTCGGGCTGCTCACCGGCTATCCCTGCTGCACCTGCAACATGCACCAGGGATGGCCCAAGCTGGTGACCCATCTGTGGTATGGCACGGCGGACGGGGGACTGGCGGCAGTTATGTTTGCCCCCTGCACGGTCCGGACCAGGACCGGCGATGGCACGGATGTTTCCATCCGCCAGGTGACAGGCTATCCCTTCGAGGAAAAGGTCCGTTTTCTAATATCCCTTCCCCGTCCGTCGGCTTTCCCCCTGCATGTCCGGATCCCCGGATGGTGCAGCGAGGCCCTGCTTTCGCTGAACGGTCGCCCGCTTCAGACGGAGCCGGGCGGCAGAATGGCCGTTGTTCACAGGAAATGGGAGGACGGGGACCTGCTGGAGCTGCACCTTCCCATGAAGACCAAACTGGAGAGGTGGGTGGAGCATTCGGTATCGGTGCACCGCGGTCCCCTCGTCTACGCCCTGAAGATCGGGGAATCATGGAGCCATGTGGACAGTACCGACCAGTGGGGCGCTTTTGATGAAGTAAGGCCCTCGGATATATGGAATTACGGTTTGCTGGAGGCAGCGGTGCTGGATCCGGAGAATGGATTTGAATTCAGCGTCCAGGCGCAGGCTCCCGGGAGTGGGACGGACAGATTTTCTGCCGAAAATCCGGAGTTCTACCCTTGGAGCATCGACAGTGCCCCGGTGTTGCTGAAAACCAGGGGAAAGGTGATCCCGGACTGGACCCTTTACAGGGAGATGGCAGGTCCCCTTCCGCACAGTCTCCCCCTGCAACACCTGGAGAACGAACACTCAGAGCTAATCACCCTCATCCCATACGGCTGCACAACATTGCGTATTACCGAGTTCCCGGTGGTACGCTGATGTTTCCGGACATCTTTTTGATCCTTTTAATCCCCTGCCTGGCATAGAACCTGACCTCGAAATCTTCATCACTGAAGAGCGCGCGGAGGGGTTCGATGATTTTCGGATCCCCTGAAAGAATGCATGTAAGCACTGCATTCCTTCGGACATGCACGTTTCCATCCCGGAGTTCCCTTACAGCGTAATCGAGTCCCGCCACAGGATCGATTTGCATCGTCGCTTCCAGTGCCGATTGCTGGAGATAATGCTCCCCGTCATCCAGGGCGGCTGCCAGGTAAGGGAGCGCGTCCGATGTGCCGATGGAACCAAGCGCCCTGTATATATGAACCAGGTTGTTCTTCATTGCGGGATCCTCCAGCATGCGGATCAGCGCTTCTGCCGCTTTCTCCGACCTGATCTCACCCGCGGCGATTATAGCGCTGCTTCTGACCCTCCACACCGAATCGTGCATGGCCCGGATGAACAGGTCTTCGGCGGCCATATATTGATGCTGGCCTAGCATCTGGATGGAGAATTCCCGGATGATGGGATTTTCATGCTGCGTGAGAAGCGATAGAGCTTCCATACCCGGTTTCCCGTATCCGGGGATGGGTTCCATGAGTGCGAGAATTTCCTTCCGGTTTTCCCCGGTCCGGTCCAGCCGGACCACGATCTCATCTACCTTTTCAGGATTTTCCCCGAGGACACTTCCTGCCGGTCGGTTACG
Source organism: Bacteroides sp. (assembly GCA_011048475.1). GTDB lineage: Bacteria > Bacteroidota > Bacteroidia > Bacteroidales. The sequence continues at coordinate 13,211 of DSDZ01000386.1, forward strand.
GTCAAAGTCAACCCAGAAGAGGGAGAGTGACAAAAGAATACCCGTATAGATCAGCACGATCCAGAGCACATGGATCCTTCGGGAGGGGTATGAACCGCGGGTGACCAGCCGCGCCGGCCAGGTCACGATCCGGTTGAGCCATTTTGGCAGGGGGATCAGGAAAGAGGACGATGACCTGTATTTTCCGTATGTACCTCCGGTCAGTTCCATCATCCTGATTTCTTCCAGCAGGCAGATCCCGATGATGATCATGGTCATCAGCAGCCAGGGCAGGGAGGAGGGGACCGACCAGGATTTTTTCATCTGGTTGATGAAAGGGGTGAAGAGGATAAAGCCGTAACTCCAGAGAATCCAGCCCAGGTACTGCGGATGGCGTGAGATTCTATAAATTTTTTCAGAGGTTATCGTGTGGCCCCCGGACCTGGATTTGAACCAGACAAGCACGCCCCAGGTAAAGAGGAAGGCCCCGGTTCCCATGAAGAGGTAGGAAATGGCTGTATGTGCGTTCCATCCGGCCAGACCGGTCAGCCACATCAGGATCCAGTAAGGAATATAGATCACCTTGCCCAGATCGAGCACGTTGACAGCGCCGATCTCAAGAAATGGGAGCCAGCCGATCCTGAGCAGTCCCAGGCCCGCCAGAAAAAACATGCTGAGTGCAAACTGGCCGAAAACGGGAATGAAGAGACCGATCGCCCCGGCCACGGCCCATCCGGGTTTTTTGGTGGCGTATCCAATTGCGATCAGCGCCAGGATCAGGATCAGGGATCCGTAACCGATCCATCTCAGGTGCAGTCCGCTGATGAACATCTCTGTCTTCAGCCGGTTCACCTCCCCGGCCCCCTGATCAAACTGCGGGAAGCCGAACTGGTTCTGGAGCAGTTGATCGAGGAGCCTCGGGAGTTCGGTGAAAGCGAACATCAGTGCAATGGAAAATACAACCGCCAGGGACAGCAGTCCTGCACGTTTTAAAAGTCTGTTTTTCATGGCGACAGGTGTTACATTATCTTTTGAAAACAAACCTTAGCCGTACCTGGTCTTCGATCTTCTTTTCCTGTTCAGTGGCGGGATCCCACGGGGGACCTTCGAGCAATACCCTTTCAGCCTCACGGGTGTATGCCTCCCCGGGGGTACGCAGGGGCCGGATGTCCCTGAGGGTGCCTTCGGGGGTTACCGTAAACCGGAGGATGACCACGGCCCGCCGGGTGGTGGTGTCTTCATCGGGAAACCGGAGGTTTTCCCTGGCATAGGTCCCGAAAGACTCAAATCCGGTGGAGGGTGCTGCTCCGGAAGAGGTTTCCAGGGGCTGCATCTGCTCATCCAGAAAGACCACCTGGTTTGCCGATTCTGCCGCGGCGAATTCTGCCAAATCATACATAACCACCTCCTCCACGTGGGTCCCTTTCTTTTCAGCCTCCGGCTGGGTGTCCCTGCTTTCCATTCCGGTCAGCTTCCCCGGTGTTGCAGTGACCGGCGCCGGAACCGGGGCAGGGGCTTGGGCACGTTCGGGAGTCATGACTTCGGCATGTTCGGTAATGACTTCGTCGTCGGTTCCGGATTTATCCCGTGACCGCGCCCCGGCAACAGGTTCGGCAGGAGCAGCTTCCCGGTGTACAATGCGGTCTTCGCTCGCAGTCTGCCGGGGCATTTCCTCAGCTGCGGCATCGGTCTCAGTCTTCCGGGTTCCGTCCTCTGCTCCGGTTACGGGTTCTTCCCGCGGCAGCGCTTTCTCTGCTCCGGTAACGGATTCATCCCGCAGCAGGGCTTCCTCCATCCCGGTTTCGCCTTCAGCCGGTTTTGACTGGGCCTCTGTATCTGCCGCAGTGGCCGGGAATTCCTCCCCGATCAGGGTTTCCTCAGCCTGATCCGGATTGAAATCATACAGCCGCAGGAAGACCGTTCCGACGATCAGCAGGGCGGCAACAGCAGCCGCCGCGCTGTAAACCGCGATCCTCCTTTTGCTGGCAGGCTTCCGGCCGGCGGGCCGCTTGTTCGCCATCCGCTCCCCGAGCCTGGAGTATAGATTCAGCAGGTCCTCCTCCGCCTGGTCCGGAGAAATTCTCTCCAGTCCCTCCAGCGCCTCTTTTGCGAACGGATCTGCTTCCAGGTCCCTTTCAAACTGGTGGCGCTCCCGGAAAGAGAACGCCCCTTTCAGGTATTGCAGAAAATCGCCTGCGCTTCTGTATTTCTTTTTACCGGACATTTTTTTTCTCAAGGCATATTTTCAGATTCCTCTTTCCGTTCTGCAGGTGACTTTTCACCTTCTTCTCCTCCATACGGAGCTTTTCAGAGATCTCCCTGTAGCACAGCTTCTGTTCATAGAACAGCTGTATACATTGCTTCTGTTCATTTCTCAGGGCATCGATGCATTCCCTCAGCGCATCCCCGACATCGGGATCCTCTCTGTCAATGGGATGCAATTCTTCTTCGGATTCCACAAATGCAACCCCGTTTTTTATTTCCTCCAGTTTACCGCGCATCCTTTTTGCCGCCCGGAGCTGCATCAGACAGTGGTTCTTTGTCAGTACAAAGAGCCAGCTTCTGAAATTGCGGATGCGGTGCCGGGGAAGATCCGTGACCAGTTGTTCAAAGATCTGCATCACCGCATCCTTCGCCTCGTCACGGTTTTCAAGATATTTCAGCGATACCCCGTATACCATGTGCATGTAGCGGGCATAGAGATCCCCCAGCCATTGCAGATCGCCCGAGGAAAGGTAATTCCCCAGCAATTCCTCGTCCGTTTTATCGGGATGTTTTCCGCTGATCCGGAGCATATCACGGGAAAAGAGAATGGTTAAAAGTAAGAAAAAATGAGGGAGGATTTATGGAATCGGCCGCAAAGGAGCATCCTTCCGGTGAAGTCAAACTTAAACCAGGAAATCATGAAAACAATAATTTCAATGCTCATCATGCTGCTGATGTCGGTATACGGCATGGCTCCCGTCCAGTCCAGGATGATCAGCGGGATCGTCTCCGGTGAATCCGGCAATCCCCTTTCCGGGGTGCATGTGTCGGTGAAAGGGACCGCCGTCAGCACGGTCACCGATCTCCAAGGGGCCTACCGCATCACAGTGGATCCGGGATCCGGATACCTTGTCTTTACACATC